>NZ_JBWKDW010000001.1:402744-524869 GCF_056435735.1 Streptomyces sp. NPDC043878 | reverse complement strand
GAGGACCCCGCCCCCCCCCCCCCCCACCCCCACCCCCCCCCCCCCCCCCCCCCCTCCCCCCCCCCCCCCCCCCCCCCCCCCCCCCCCCCCCCCCCCCCCCCCCCCCCCCCCCCCCCCCCCCGCTGCCGGCCGGACCGCTCAGCCGACGTCGGAGGCGTCCAGGCGGTACAGGCCGCCGCTGCTCGACGAGGAGCCGGACGCCGAGGAACCCGAGGAACTCGTCGAGGTGGAGGAACCCGCCTCGTACGCCGATGACTTGACGGCCGTGCCGTGCTTCTTCACCCAGGTGGAGATCGCGGAGTCACCGCCCTGCCCGCCGTCGCCGACCATGACGTAGTGCAGCGTGCCGGACGTCACCAGGCTCTTGAGCTTCGCGAGGGTCATGGCGTTGTCGGAGCCCGACCAGCCGCCCATCGAGATGACCGGCTCACCGGACTCCAGGATGACGGAGGACGCGGTCTGGTCGGTGGCCACCGCCAGCAGCCAGGTGGCCCCGTCCCGGTGCTTCTCGAGATACGTGATCATCGCGGACGAGACCTGGGAGTCACCGCCCGTGCCGCCACCGCCCGTTGCGGCGCCGGCGTCCGAGGAGGAGGGAGAACCGCTGCCGGTCGGGGGCGTCTTCCGCGCCTGTCCGGTGCCCGTACCGGTGCTGGTGCCGCTGGAGGTGCCCGGCCCACCGGTCGTCCCGCTCGGCCGCTGACCGCCGCCCGTACCGCCACCGCCCATACCGCCACCGGTGCTCGGACCGGCCGTCGGGTTGGTGCCGTTGGTGCTCGACGTGGCCGCCGAGACCGAGTACGCGGCGGGCCCGGCCAGCAGGGCGACGACCGCCGCCAGCGCGGCGAGGCCCGTCAGCCGCCGCCGCTTCGTGAACCGCCCGGCCGACAGCCCCAGTACGGCGACCGCACCGGCCACGGCGACCACGGTCTCGGCGACCGTGTACAGCGCTCCCGAGCCGGAGGCCCGCTGGAGCAGCACGACGGCCCACACCGTGCTCCCCGCGACCGCCGCCGGCAGCACCCAGGCCCACTTGGGCGCCGACCCCTCCTGCAGGGCCCGGTACAGCATGACCCCGCCCGCACCGGCCAGCGCCGCGATGCCGGGCGCCATGGCGGTGACGTAGTACGGGTGGAAGGTGCCCTCGGCGAGGGCGAAGATCAGGTAGTGCAGGACGAACCAGCCGCCCCACAGCAGCAGCGCCGCCCGCCTGGGGTCGGTACGGGGTGCCCGGCCGCGCAGCACCAGGCCCGCGACCAGGGCGGTCACCGCGAACGGGATCAGCCAGGAGATCTGGCCGCCCATGATCTCGTTGAACATCCGGTACAGGCCCGACGAGCCGCCGAAACTCGCCCCGTTGCCCTGCGAGCCCACCGACGAACTCGCGCCGAAGACACGGCCGAAGCCGTTGTAGCCGATGACCAGGTCCCACACCGTGTTGTCGGTCGAGCCGCCGATGTAGGGCCGGGAGGAGGCGGGGACGAGGTCGACTACCACCATCCACCAGGCGCTGGAGACGACCAGCGCGACCGTGCCGACGGCGAGGTGGCGAAGACGCCTGCCCAGGCCGCCCCGGGCGGCCCACAGGTACACCAGGAAGAACGCGGGCAGGACGACGTACGCCTGCATCATCTTCGTGTTGAACGCGAAGCCGATCGCGACCGCCGACCACACCAGCGGCATCAGCCGGCCGGTGCGCACGGCCTTCAGCAGCGCCGACGCGCCCAGCAGCATCAGGAAGACGAGGACCGGGTCCGGGTTGGTGTCCCGGTTGATGGCGACCGTGATCGGGGTGAGCGTGAGCACGAGCGCGGCGATCGTGCCCGCGACGGCCCCGAAGTCCCGCTTGACCATGCGGTACAGCAGGGCCACCGATCCCGTGCCCAGCGCGACCATCGGCAGCGTCAACTGCCAGGTGCCGTAGCCGAGGACGCGCGCCGACAGGCCCATCACCCACAGCGCGAACGGCGGTTTGTCGACCGTGATGAAGCTGCCGGAGTCCAGGGCGCCGTAGAAGAACGCCTTCCAGCTCCTGGTCCCGCTGTAGACGGCGGCGTCGTAGAAGGTGTTGCCGGTGAGGGAGGTCAGGTTCCAGGCGTACAGGGCCGTGGCCAGGACGAGCACCGCCCACAGGGCGGGGCGGGCCCAGCGCGGGTCCTCGGGGGCGCCGGTGAACAGGCGTCGGGAGCGGGCGGCGAGGCCGCCGCCCGCGGAGGGCGTGGCGCGGTACCGGGAGCCGTCCCGGGCGGGCGCGGGCGGCGGAGCGAGGGTCGTCATGACACGTACTCCAGGTGCTCCGGACGGGAAGGGGACTGGGAAGCCATGCCGGTGACGATGGGGGCCGTGTCTGGGGCGTCCCTGAGCCTTCACTGAGGGCCGGATGAGAATCAGCGGACTCACAGGCTGCCCACAGCCGGGACCGGCGTGGACGCCCGGTGACCGGGCGCCAAGTTCCCGCAACAAACCCCGCAACACAAGCGGTCTAGACTCTCCCGGCAACGGCGTGACCGTGGCCAAAAGCGGGCAGCTCCTGCCAGACCCGAAGGGTATTCGGCGTTTTGATACGGATAGATTCAGTCACCAAGCGGTACCCGGACGGCACGGTGGCGGTCGACCGGCTCTCCCTGGACATACCGGACCGTTCGATCACCGTTCTCGTGGGGCCGTCGGGCTGCGGCAAGACGACGACCCTGCGGATGATCAACCGGATGGTCGAACCGAGCGAGGGCACGATCCTCCTCGACGGCAAGGACATCCTCCGGCAGCCCGTGAACACGCTGCGCCGGTCCATGGGATACGTCATCCAGAACGCCGGCCTCTTCCAGCACCGCACGATCGTCGACAACATCGCGACCGTGCCCCGCATGCTCGGCTGGGGCAAGGACAAGGCGCGCGCACGCGCCGCGGAACTCATGGAGCGGGTCGGCCTCGACTCCTCCCTCGCCAAGCGCTACCCCTACCAGCTGTCCGGCGGACAGCAACAGCGTGTCGGGGTGGCCCGGGCGCTCGCGGCGGACCCGCCGGTCCTGCTCATGGACGAGCCGTTCTCCGCCGTCGACCCCGTCGTCCGCAAGGGCCTCCAGGACGAACTGCTGAGGATCCAGGCCGAGTTGGGCAAGACCATCGTCTTCGTCACGCACGACATCGACGAGGCCGTCAAGATCGGCACGATGGTCGCCGTGATGCGCACCGGCGGCAAGCTCGCCCAGTTCGCGCCGCCCTCCGAGCTGCTGTCGAACCCCGCTGACGCCTTCGTCGAGGACTTCCTCGGCGCGGACCGCGGCATCCGGCGGCTGTCCTTCTTCCCCTCCGCCGGCCTGGAGCTGCTGACCACCCCGGTCGTGGCGATCGACTCCACCGCCGAGCAGATCGCCGCGCGGGTCCCGGCCGACGCCCCCTACCTGCTGGTCACCGGCCTCGACGGAAAGCCGCTCGGCTGGAGCGAGCCGCGCGACCTGACCGCCGGGCGGATCGCGCCGGAGCGGCTGCTGCCGTACGGCCGCCCGTTCGTGGCCGGTACGGACTCCCTGCGGGCCGCGCTCGACTGCGCGGTCCTCTCGCCCACCGGCTGGGCCGTCGCCGTGGACGGCGAGGGCCGGGTCGCCGGAGTCGTCTCCCAGCAGACCATCGCGGAGGCGATCCGCGGTGCCCACGCCGAGGGCCGTACCGAGGCCAAGGTCCTGAAATGAACCGCTTCTTCGACATCCCCAGCGACCTCCAGCACAGCTGGTTCGGCCTGATCGGCCTGCATCTGCGCGAGGCGCTGCTGCCGGTGCTGGCCGGGCTGCTGCTGGCGCTGCCGCTCGCCCAGCTGTGCGTGCGGTTCCGCTGGCTGTACCCGCCCGTGCTGTGGGTGACGACCGTGCTGTACGCCATCCCCTCGCTCGCCTTCTTCGTGGTCCTCATCGACTACACCGGCCAGACCGAGCTCACCGTGATGATCCCGCTGGCCGTGTACAGCCTGGTGGTGCTCGTCCCGGCGATCGTGGACGGCGTCCGGTCGGTGCCGCAGGAGACGCTGGCCGCGGCCACAGCGATGGGCTTCGGGCCGGTACGCCGGTACGTGCAGGTGCAGTTGCCGATCGCCGTGCCCGCGATCATCGCCGGCCTGCGGGTGGCGACCGTGTCCAGCATCAGCCTCGTGAGCGTCGGCATGCTGATCGGCAACCAGGGCGCGCTCGGCAACCTGCTCAACGACGCGCAGATCTACCACCGGCCCGAACTCGCCTGGAACTCCGTCATCACCACGGCGGCCCTGGCGATGCTCGCGGACGCGGTGCTGGTCCTGGTCCGTGTCGTGCTGACCCCCTGGATGCCGAGCGGCACCCGCCGCCCGAAGGCCAAGGACGCCCAGGCCCGGCCCGAACCGGCCGTGCCCGCCCTGGAGGACGCCGTCCGGTGAACGTACTCAACTTCGTCCACGCCTTCTTCAGCGACAGCGCCCACTGGCACGGCTACGACGGCATCCCCACGCGGGTGTGGGAGCACGTCCAGTACACGCTGGAGGCCCTCGCCATCGCGACCGCCATCGGACTGCCGATCGGCCTGGTCACCGGCCACTACGGGCGCGGCGGCAACACCCTCGCCCTGATCTCCACCGCCGGACGGGCGCTGCCCAGCTTCGGCCTGCTGGTGCTGATGTTCATCTGGCTCGGGTTCGGCATGACCCCCGTGATGATCCCGCTGGTCGTCCTCGCCGTCCCGCCGATCCTGGTGACGACCTACGAGGCGATGCGCTCCGTCGACCCGTCCCCGGTGGACGCGGCCCGCGGTATGGGCATGCACGAGGCGAAGGTCCTCTTCCAGGTCGAACTGCCGGTCGCGCTGCCGCTGATCCTGAGCGGGGTGCGGTCCGCCGCGATCCAGATCGTCTCGACGGCCACCATCGCCGCGTACGTCAGTCTCGGCGGCCTCGGCCGCTACATCGTCGACGGGCTGTACCAGCACAACTACGAGAAGGTCGTGGGCGGCGCCACGCTGGTCGCGGTGATGGCCCTGGCCACGCTCGGCTTCTTCTGGGCCCTCGCGCGCGCCGCGGTGTCCCCCGGGGTGCGCAGGGGCGGCTAGGCGCGGCAGAGTGGACGGCCGGAGCCCGCGCGCTGCCGGTCGTCTGCCGCGCTGCGGTGGCTGGTCGCGCAGTTCCCCGCGCCCCCTCAGGGCGGTTGTGCTCCCCGGGGGCGGTCGGGTCAGCCGCCCGTGCGTGCCAGGGCCTGTTCCAGTACGACGAGGAGGGCGTCGCGTACCGAGCCGCGCTCGCGGGCGTCGAAGACGACCAGGGGGACGCGGTCGGCGACGTCGAGCGCCCAGCGGACCTCGTCCAGGTCGTGCTCGACATGGCCGTCGAAGGCGTTGACGGCCACGGCGAACGGGATCTGCCTGTGCTCGAAGTAGTCGACGGCCGCGTAGCAGTCGTCGAGGCGCCGCGTGTCGACGATGACGAGCCCGCCCACCGCGCCCTCGACGATGTCGTCCCACATGAACCCGAACCGCTCCTGGCCGGGCGTGCCGAACAGGTACAGCTTGAGGGTCGGGTCGATGGTGATGCAGCCGAAGTCCATCGCGACCGTGGTCGTGGTCTTGGCCGGGGTGTGGCTGAGGTCGTCCACGCCCGCCGCGACCTCGGTGATGGCCGCCTCGGTGGTCAGCGGCTCGATCTCGGAGATCGAGCCGACGGCGGTGGTCTTGCCCACGCCGAAGCCGCCCGCGATCACCATCTTGACCGGTAGCGGCGGTCGTACGGCGGAGGTGGGGACGGCCGCACCGCGGATGGCCGGTTCAGTCGGTGTCACGGAGTACCCCCCGGGAGTCTGGGATGGCGCGGAGGCCCTCGATGACCCTGCGCAGGACGGACGCGTCATGGGTGACGCCGGAGTCGGGCACGTGCACCGTCAGCTGTCCCGCCGCGCGCAGGTCCTCGGCGAGGACCCGCACCACGTTCAGGTGCAGCCGCAGCCGGGCCGCGAGTTCCGCGATGGACTGCGGCTGCCGGCAGGCGGCCACGATGTCGTGCTGTTCGAAGGAGAGCCGGTCGAGCACGAGGAGCCCCTCGGCGGTGGCCACCACCTGGGTCTCCACGGGCACCGGCCGGCCGGTCGCGCTGGGCGCCACCCGGCCTGCGGTGACCAGGAACGGCCGTACGGCGGAAGCGGGGCCCACCGGGTCGGGGCCCGGTGGTGGGGAGCCGTCCGCCATGAGTTGTCTTCCTCCTCGACCCTGCCGCGCGCGCTCAGCGCGCGGACGTGGCGCCGACGCTGTTCTTCAGCTGGAGCACGAGCTGAGGGTTGAGCGCGCTGCCCGCCCGGTTGGCGAACAGCGTCATCTCGTAGGCGATGTTGCCCAGTTTGGCCTCCTTGTCGGTGACCACGCCGAGCACGGCGCCGCTGCCGATCGCGGAGACCAGCACGTGGCCGCCCTCCAGATCGATGATGACCTTGTTGAGGCCGCCCAGGCCGTAGTTGCCGGAGGCTCCGGCGGCCAGGCTGGTGATACCGGAGACGATCGCTGCCAGGCGCTCGGAATCGGCGTGCTCGCGCAACTCCGAGACGGCGATGAGCAGTCCGTCGGAGGACACCGCGATGGCGTCCACGACGCCGGCGGTCTCGGTCGCGAAACGATTCAACAGCCAGGTGAAGTCGGCTGCCGCGGCCTGGAGTTCGGCCGGCGTGGTGCCTCCCTCGGGAGTGTCACCTGTCGACGTACTCACTGCTCCGCTCCTTCCGGGAGGTGGTTCTGGTCGTGCGGTTCGGGGGTGGTGCGGGGGGCGGGTGCGGCGGTGCCGGCGCCGAGCGGCGGAACGGCGTTCGTGCCGGTGTCGCGGTGCGCGCGCTCGACGGCCGCCTCGAACTCGTCGAGCGAGGCGCGGACGGCCTCCGCGTCGGCGGGCAGCAGGGCCTGGTGTGCCGCCTGCCGGGCGGGCGCGTCGGCGGCCGTCCGGAGGGTGGCGCCCCGGACGCGCCGGCGCAGCGGCCGGGACGAGCCGGGGGCGTCGCCGGCCTCACCGGGTGCCTCGGCGTCCGCTGTCGCGGGCGCCGGGACGACGGCGGTGGCGGGCGGCTCGGCGGCGCGGGCCTGCGGGATGAACGGGGCCTCCTCGCGGCGCGGGACGCGGCGGGGGAGGGGCCGGACGTCGTCCCCGTCCGGGGCGGGCGTGCTCGCCGGCAGGGCGGGAGCGGGTCCCCCCTCCGTGTGGTGGACGGGCGCGGGGTCGTCCGCGGCGGCCGTGGCCCAGGACGGGACACGGCCCGCGGCCGGGGCCGGCCGGGCGGGTGCGGACACCTCCGCCGGGTCCGGCCGCGCCGCCCTGCGGTCGTCCGGCGCGGCGGACACACCCACCGGGCTCATCGTCAGCAGCAGGGAGGAGGGGATGGTCACCTCGGCCGTCACACCACCGCCCGGGGTGCGGGAGAGGACGACCTCGACCTCCCAGCGGCGCGCCAGGGTGCCCACCACGAACAGGCCGAGCACCTTCGTCGGCACCAGGTCGAGGCGCTCGCGGCGCACCAGCCGGGCGTTCTCCTCGGTGAGCCGCTCGGCGCTCATGCCCAGGCCGTGGTCGGAGACCAGGATCAGCGCGCCCTCGACACCGTCCTTGACGGTGACCTCGACGGGGCTGCCGGCCGGGGAGAACGACACGGCGTTCTCCAGGAGTTCGGCCACCATCAGGGTCAGGTCGCCGATGATGTCGGGCTCCACCATGACCTCGGTGGCGGCGTGCAGCCGGACCCGCTGGAAGCCCTCGATCTGGCCGAGCGCGGCCCGGACCACGTTGGCGAGCTCGGTGGGACCGGAGTCGAGCACGGTCTCGTGGATGCCGGCCAGCAGCATCAGACTGTCGGCGTTGCGGCGCAGACGGACGGCGATGTGGTCGATGGAGTAGAGGCGTTCCAGCAGCGCCGGGTCCGTCTCCCCGCGCTCGACCGCGTCGATCAGCGCCAGCTGCCGGGTGGTGAGGTTGCTGACCCGGCGGCCCACGTTGCCGAACATCTCGGCCACGTTGCGGCGGCTGAGCACCTGCCGTTCCAGCAGGGCGGCCGCGGTGGTCTGCACGTGGTTGAAGGCCGTGGCCAGGTCGCCGATCTCGTCGTGGGCGGTGACCGGGACCTCGCGCAGCCGGGGCGGCCCCTCGTCCTCGCCGTCCTCGTCGGCAACCCTCGCCAGCTCGCGTCCGGCGACCTCGGCGACCTGCCGGGCGGCGCCGGTGAGCGCCTGCACGGGGCGCACCACCGAGCGGCGCACCAGCACCGAGAAGGCGATCCAGACGGCGAAGCCGAACAGGGAGATCGCCAGCAGCAGCCCCGCGCGCCAGGAGGCGTCCTCGGAGGCGTCGTCGGCCCGGTCGGCGATCGCGCCGATGAGCGACGTGGTGATCGTCAGCCGGGTGTCGGACTGCTTCTGGTAGGTGGGGTAGGCGTCGAGGGCGTCGGTGAACGCCCGCCGGACCTGCTCGGGCGAGGTCGCCTGGAGGCCGCTGGGGTCGAGCTGGAGCTCGGCGTAGTGCTGGGCGATGGCCGCCTGCGCGAGGTTGTGCTCGATGCCGCCGAGCCGGTCCGTCTGGGCCTCGGTGGCGAACCGGCCGAACCGGGTGGCCTGGTGGGTGTACAGCTCGTACGACGCGACCGCGTTGTTGTATTCGATCAGCGCGTTGGTGTCGCCGGTGCGCGCCGAGAACACGCTGGTCTCGAAGGAGCTGTGGGCCGCGTCGGCGCGCAGCAGGGAGTCCAGCAGGTTGCCGGTGAAGGTGGCCGCGAGGGACGAGTTCCGGTCGAGCCCCAGACCGTCGATCAGACCCTCGGAGGCGTTGGTGTAGGCCGGGTCGATGTTGTCGGCGGGCAGATAGCCCTGCTCGATCGTGTCGCGCAGGCTGTCCAGGCCGCTGACCTCCTTCAGGGCCTGCGTCTCGGTGGCCGGCAGCCGCTCGCCGAAGGTCTCGCGCACCTTGAGCACCTGCGCGTCCGTGGACAGCTGTGCGGCGCGGTAGGCGGCCTGCGAGGGGGTGCCGCCGTCCTGGGTGGCCTCGTGCCGCACGGACAGCAGGACGGCCTGCTGGTGCTCGGCCTCCACCCGGTCGACGAGCTCCGCGACCTGGGCGCTGTCGCGGACGAGCCGGGCCGCGTCGTCCGCGGTGCCCGACTGCCCTACCTGGTCCGCGATGAGATAGCCGAGCAGCGCGGCGACCACGGCCAGCGGAATGCCGACCAGGAGGTTGAGCTTGCGGCGGAAAGGCCATCGGTCGGCGAAGCCGCGCAGACCGCCCCGGTGTGGCGTGGGGGCCGACTGGGCGGACGCGTCCACTCCGTTCGTGGACACCGGGCCTCCTTCATGAGGTGCCGCACGGCGCTCGAACGGGCCACCGTGACTGGTTCTGATCGAAGTCCGCGTCAGGTCCGCAATGGTGCGCGATGACACCCGAGCGGCCCCCGCACACCGCTGTGACCGACGCCAACTGCGGTGAGAGTACCGCTTCTTCGAACGATCAAGCGCGTCGCCCTACGTCAAGAATCCGTTACGAGGCGCTTGCACGGTCGTGTCGCCTTGTCCGCACTTCCTTCACATGTGATCACACATTGAAGCCAATTGGTGACCAGGCTGCTCTTGACTGCCCGGGAACCGGCTGGATTGGATCAGTACAAGAGCTTGCCAACACCCCTCGAGCCCGGAACGGGAATCGTGACTTCCAACAGCCCTCGCAGCAGGTCCATCAGGAGACATCCCGGCGCGGCCGCCTTCGCGCTCGCCGCCACGGCGGCCCTGCTGGCGGGATGTTCCTCCTCCGACGGCAACTCCGACGACCCCCTCGCGAACGACAAGGCGAGCGGTGACACCGTTGTCGTCGGCTCCAACAACTTCGCCGAGAGCATCCTGATCGCCGACATCTACGGCGAGGCCCTCAAGGCCAAGGGTGTCAAGGTCACCTACAAGCCGAACATCGGCAGCCGAGAGACGACCTACGGTCTGCTCAAGAACGGTTCCATCACCGTGCTGCCCGAGTACAACGGCGCGCTGCTGGCCTACCTCGACGCCAAGGCCACCCCGAAGACGGTCGCCGCCACGACGGCCGCCATCGAGGCCAAGCTCGACTCCAAACTCGCCCTGCTGGAGCCGGCGTCCGCGCAGGACAAGGACTCCGTGACCGTCAACGCGGCCACGGCGAAGAGGTACAACCTGACGTCCGACTCCAGCATCGCGGACCTCAAGAGCGTCGCGAAGGACCTGGCCATCGGCGCCTCGCCGGAGTTCCAGACCCGGCAGCAGGGTCTGGTGGGCCTCAAGGACGTCTACGGCCTGGAGTTCAAGTCCTTCAAGGCGCTGGACGCGGGCGGCCCGCTGACCCAGGCGGCGCTGAAGAAGAACACCGTGCAGGCCGCGGACCTCTTCACCACGGACCCGACCATCGTCAAGGAGAAGCACGTCGTCCTCCAGGACCCGGAGAACCTCTTCGGGTTCGAGAACGTGCAGCCGCTGGTCTACAAGAGCGGTCTCTCCCAGGACGGCGTGACCGCCCTCAACGCGGTCTCCGCCAAGCTCGACACGAAGGCCCTGCTGGACCTGGACTCCCAGGTGCAGACAGACAACAAGGACCCGCTCGACGTCGCCAAGGCCTGGCTGAAGTCGGTCGGCCTCGCCTGACGTCCACCGTCCTCGGTGGAGACGGACGCCGACGGACCGACGCGGGTGCCCCCACGCACCGGGGGCACCCGCGTCGTCCTGGACGGCACAGGCGTGCGGATCGAGGCGCTCGTGGCGCTCGCCGACGGCGCCGCCGAGCCCGCCGTGGCCCCGGAGGCCCGTGAACGGGCGCAGCGTTCCTGGCACACCGCCCAGCGGCTCGCCGCGGCCGGCCGTCTCTACGGGCGCGGCACCGGCGTCGGCGCCCACCGTTCGGTGGCGGTCGACGCCCAGGACGAGGCCGGACACGGCCTGAGGATCCTGCGCAGTCACGCCGGCGGCGCGGGCGCCCTGCTCCCGGCCCGCCAGGTGCGGGCCATGCTCGCCGTGCGCGCCAACCAGCTGCTGGCCGGCGGCTCCGGCATCCGGCCCGTCTTCGTCGACGCCCTCACCGACGCCCTGCGCCTCGGTGTGCACCCCGCCGTCAACGAGTACGGCGCGGTCGGCACCGGTGATCTGACGGCGCTGGCCCAGACCGGCCTGACCCTCATCGGGGAGCGACCGTGGCTGGGCGATCCCGCTCGCGGCCTGCCCGCCCCCGTCGCGCTGGAGCCCGGCGACGCGCTCGCCCTGCTCAGCAGCAACGCCCTCGCCCTCGGCCAGGCCGCGCTCGCCGGCCACGCCCTCGACACCCTGCTGCGTGCCTCACACGCCGTCACGGCGCTGTCCCTGACCGCGGTGTCCGGGTCCCTGGAGGCCTACGCGGCGCCCGTCCACGCCCTGCGCCCCTACCCGGGCGCGGCCCGCGCGGCGGCGGAGGTGCGCCGGTTGCTGGGCGCGTCCGACCCGGCCCCGGGCGCGTCGTCCCGGCCCGCCCCGGAACCCGGCCGCCGGCTCCAGGACCCGTACGGCTTCCGCGCCTTCCCGCAGGTGCACGGCTGCGCCCTGGACGCGGCGGAGGGTCTGCGCCGGATCGTCGAGGTCGAGATCAACTGCCCCTCGGAGAACCCGCTCATGGCCCCCGACGGCAGCGCGGCCTTCCACCACGGCGGCTTCTTCGCCGCCCCGCTCGGCCTCGCCCTGGACGGTCTGGACCTCGCCGTGCTCCAGACCGCCCAGTTGTCCGCCGCCCGCCTGACCGCGCTCGGCCGGCCCGACCTCACGGGCCTGCCCGCGTTCCTCGCCGCGGGCCCCGCGAGCAGCTCGGGCACGATGATCCTGGAGTACACCGCCGCCTCAGCGCTCGCCGAGCTGCGTTCCTGCGCCCTGCCCGCGTCCGCCGGCCACACCGTCCTGTCGCACGGCCTGGAGGAGGCCGCCAGCTTCGCCTCCCAGGCCGCCCGGCAGGCGCTGCGCGCGGTGGACGCCTACGGCACCGTCCTGGCCTGCGAACTCGTCACCGCCGTACGGGCGTTGAGGATGCGCCCGCTACCGCCGCGGGCTCCGTCGTTCACCACGGCGGCCGCGGCCCTGCCGGCCGGCACAGAGGACCGCCCGCTGACGGCGGACGTCCAGACGGCGGTCGAACTGCTGCCGGTGCTGGCGGAGTTGTAGCCGGACAGCTCCTGGTAACCGATCTGGCAGGCCGCGTCCCGCTGTTCGGCGGCGGTGGAGACGGGGCCGATCCAGCCGTATGCAGCGGCTCGGGAAGTCGTACGAGCGCGACGACGGCCAGGAGACCGTCTCGCTGCTCACCGTGCGCTCCCTGGGTGGATCCGGGCCCCGCCCGGTGGTCCGCGCAACCGCTCAGCCGGGCCGGCGGGTGAGACCGTCGCCCGAGCCCGCCCGGCCCGCGGCCACGATCAACTGGTCGACCAGCGCGATCAGCACGTCACGGCAGGACCCGCGTTCCCGCGCGTCGCACAGCAGCACCTGCACGTCCTCCGGCAGCGCCAGCGCGTCCCGGATCTGCTCGGGCGTGTAGGGGTGGCGTCCGAAGAAGCCGTTCACCGCGACGACGAAGGGGATGCCCCGGCGCTCGAAGAAGTCGACCGCGGCGAAGCTGGTCTCCGGCCGCCGGACGTCGATGAGGACCACCGCCCCCAGCGCCCCGATGGCCAGGTCGTTCCACATGAACCAGAACCGCTGCTGCCCGGGCGTGCCGAACACGTACAGCACCAGGTCGTCGCCGATCGTGATCCGGCCGAAGTCCAGGGCGACGGTGGTGGCGCGCTTGCCCTCGATGCCGTCGAGGTCGTCGACGCCCAGACTCGCGACGGTCAGCGACTCCTCGGTCCGCAGCGGGGCGATCTCGCTGACCGATCCGACCATCGTGGTCTTGCCGACTCCGAAGCCCCCGGCGATCAGGATCTTGACCGTGGCGGGTGCCGTGGCCGCCTCGGCGGTGGGGTCAGAGCCGGTCAAGGCCGTCCCTCACTTTCTGCAGCAGGTTCAGGTCCCGCTCGGGGTCGCGGTGCACCGGATGCGGCGGGGTCACCGTGATCCGGCCCGCCTCCAGCAGGTCGCACAGCATGATGACGATCACGCTCACCGGCAGGTCGAGGTGGGCGGCCAGCTCCGCGACGGCCACCGGCCGCGCGCACTGCCGGAGGATGCGCGCGTGCTCGGGCTGCGCCCGGACGCCCCACTCCGGCGGCGGATCCACCGCGGTCACCGTCGCGATGAGCGTGAAGTCGGCGCGGCTGGGCCGGGTCCGGCCACCGGTCAGGGTGAACGGCCGTACCAGCCGGCCCGACGGGTCGCCTCCGCTCACCTCACGCGCCGGAACCGGCCGTGGGACCGATGCCCGCCCGCGGCGCCGCGGCGAGGTGCTCGCCGATCTTCTTCACCAGCATGTTCATCTGGTACGCCACCACGCCGACGTCCGCGCCCGGCCCGGTCAGCACCACCAGATGCGAGCCGGCCCCCGCCGAGGTCAGGATCAGATAGCTGTTCGCCATCTCGATGAGCGCCTGCCGCACCGGACCGCCGCGGAAGTCCATGCTGACGCCCTTGCTGAGGCTCATCAGTCCGGACGCCGTCGCCGCCAGCCGTTCGGCGTCGTCGCGCAGGAACCCCGTCGACTTGCTGACGACCAACCCGTCCTCGGACAGCACGACGGCCTGGTTCACGTCGGCGACCCGCTCGACGAGGCCGGTGAGCAACTGGTCGAGCTGGGCGTGCGTGGCGGGGGCGGGACGTGTCATGGCGGTGTCCTTCACGAGCGGTCGGCGGGCGGGGGCGAGGGGACTGCGGTGGGGGCGTTGTCGGCGGGGACCGGTGTGCCGAGCTCCTGCGGGGTGGCGGCTTCCTCCAGGTCGTACCGCTCCGGGGCGTCGTCGTCACGCGCCCGCAGCGTGCCGCGCTGGAACCCGGCGAGCGAGGAGGCGGCGCGCTCCGCGGTGAAGTCCTCCAGGGTGTCGTCCTGTTCGGGCGGCGCGGCCTCCTCGCGCAGCTCGGCGGCCAGGCTGGTCTGCGGCACCCGGCGGGGCAGCGGAGCGGGGCCGTCCCCGGCGGCGGGCGCGGGGGCCGCGGTGTCGGAGGTCCGCGCGGGCACGGCCGGCCGGGCCTCCCGCGCGGGTTCGGCGGCCGCCTCCGGGGCCGGGTCCCCGGGCGCCTCGCGGACCACGATGTCGTGCGGAAGCAGCACGATCGCGGTGGTTCCGCCGTACGGCGACGGGCGCAGGGTGACGTCGATGCCGTGCCGGGTCGCGAGCCGGGCGATCACGAACATGCCGAGCCGCAGGTCGTCGGCCAGCGCCACCACGTCGAACTGCGGCGGCTGGGCCAGCTGCGCGTTGAGCGAGGCGTAGTCCTCCTCGGACATCCCGAGGCCACGGTCCTCGACCTCGACGGCCAGACCCCTGGCGACCATCGCGGCCCGCACCCCGACCGGGCTCGGCGCCGGGGAGTACACGGTCGCGTTGTCGATGAGTTCGGCCAGCAGATGGATCACGTCCGCCACCGCCGGCGGGGTGAGGTACAGCTCCTCGCCCGTCTGCACCTCCACCCGCCGGTACTCGGCGACCTCCCCCACCGCGCTGCGCAGGATGTCGATCAGCGCGACCGGCTCGGTCCAGCTGCGGCGGGGCTGCTCACCGCTGATGATGACGAGGTTCTCCTCGTAGCGGCGCAACTGGCTCGCGGTGGAGTCCAGTTCGTACAGCCCCTTGAGGACGTCGGGGTCCTGGTGCTCGCGTTCCAGCGCGTCGAGCTTGGTGAGCTGGAGGTTGACCAGGTTCTGGCTCTGCCGGGCGATGCCCAGGATCACCTTCTGGAACCCGCGCCGGGTGTCGGCGAGTTCCACCGCGGTGTGCACCGCCGTGCGCTGCGCGGCGTTGAACGCCTGCGCCACCTGGCCGAGTTCGTCACGGCCGTAGTCCAGCGGAGGAGTGGCCTCCTCCACGTCGACCGTCTCCCCCCGGTCCAGGCGGGCCACCACGTCGGGCAGCCGCTCCTGGGCGAGGCCGAGGGTCGCCATCCGCAGTCCGTGCAGCCGCCGGGACAGGGAGCGGGTGATCCGCCAGGACATGCCCACGCACAGCAGCAGGGCGGCCAGTCCGCCGGCGCTCAGGGAACCGGCCGTCACCAGCAGGCTGTGGGCCTTGTCGGAGCTGTCCGTCAGCAGTGCCGAGGTCTGGTCCTGGATCAGCCGCGTGTACTGGGCGGACACCGTCGCCAGCGCGGCGTCCCACCGCTGCCGCAGGTCCGGCAGGACCACCGCCTTCGTGTCGCCGGCCGCCCGGGCCGCCAGCACCTGGTCCTCGACGTCCTGGATCGTCTGCCACTGCGGGCTCTGCAGGATGCGCTCGGTCTGTGTCTTCGCGCCGCCGCGCAACTGCGGCAGGATCTGGTCCTGCACGAGCCAGCGCCGGGTGTTGACCAGCTGGGTGAACCGCGCCCACGTCTTCTCGTCGAGACGGCCGGCCGGCCGGGCCAGCGTGAGCTGCGCGTCCTCCTCCGAGACCAGCTCCGCCGCGTGCTCCAGGGCGACCAGCGGGCCGGCCTGCGAGGTGAGGTCGCCGTCGTCGACCTGCGACAGCCCCTGGAAGGCGTGGATCTGGTCGTCGATGATCGACGTGTACTGGTCCAGGGCCTGTCGGGCGGTGATGTCGGTGGGGTCGTCCACCTGGCCCCGGTAGTACTCCAGGCTGCCCACCGACCCGAGGACCGAGTACAGCCGGTCGGCGACCCGGCCGGGGGCCCGCTGGATCGCGTCGGATCGGCGCACCACCTTGGCGACGGCCGCGTCGGTTCTCGTCCGCTGGGCGTCCAGCGCGGCCCGGGAGCCGCGCGGCGAGGAGGCCAGCCACGCGGCCGACAGGCTGCGTTCGCGCTGCAGCGCGAGCGTCGCGTCGGTGCCCATGGCCCCGGTCGCCCGGCTCAGGTCCGTCTGCTCACGAAGCCGCAGCCCCTCCGCGAACATCTGCGTCGTCGTCACACCCCACATGGCGGCGAGGGTCACGCTGGGGACGAGGGCGAGGAGAATCAGGGAGAGACGTATGGAGCCGAGACGGCGGCGGGCGCCTGTCCGTGGAGACATCGTCGTCCTAGTGCGGGGAGCGGCGGGCGGGGAGGCCCGGCGGGGGAGCGGGGCGTGGCGGACGGGCGCTGGGTGACTGCCCGCCGGTACGGCGCAAGGGGTGCGCAGGATGTTATCCGTACAAGTGGCCGTACGTACGACGAGTGACCGAATCGTTGGCGGGGCCGCCGCGCGCGGTCAGCGCGTCCCGGCGGCCGCGAACCGGGCCACCGCGGCGACGTTGGTCCTGGTCACGAACGCGGGACCGGTGAGCACCGGAGCCACACCGCCGCCGCTGATGTTGCCGTTGGTCCGGTAGAGCCACAGCGAGTCGACGGCGAGATAACCCTGGAGATACGGCTGCTGGTCCACCGCGAACTGCACGGTGCCGTTCCGCACGGCCTTCACCAGGTCCTTGTTGAGGTCGAAGGTGGCGACGTGGGCCTTGCTGCCCGCCTCCTTCACCGACGCGACGGCGCCGAGAGCGAACTGCGCGCCCATCGTGACGACCTCGTCGATGCTCGTGTCCTGCCGCAGCTTCTCCGTGAGGGCGGCGTTCACCGCGTCGGTGTCGGTGCCCTCGACGTACAGCATGTCGGTCTGGCCGCCGAACGCCTTCTTCACGCCGGCGCAGCGCGCCTCCAGGGCGACGTTGCCCCGCTCGTGGATGACGCACAGGGCGTGCCGGGCCTTCAGGTCGTCCAGCTTGTCGCCGACGGCACGACCGGCGACGCTCTCGTCCTGGCCGAAGTACTCCAGGAGTCCCGCGGACTGCCAGGCGTCGATACCGGAGTTGAGGCCGACCACCGGGATGCCCGCCGCCTTCGCCCCGGCGACCGCGGTCCGCATCGCCTCCGGCTTGGCCAGGGTCACCGCTATGCCGCCGACCTTGTCGCGGACCGCGTCCCGCACCAGTTCGGCCTGGCCGGCCGGGTCGGAGTCGTTGGCGTAGGTCAGGTCGACACCGTCCTTGGCGGCCGCCGCCTCGGCGCCCTCGCGCACCAGGTCCCAGAAGGCGTCGCCCCGCCCGCCGTGCGTGACCAGGGCGACCGTCATCCGGGTGGTGCCCGCCTTCCCCGCCGTGTCGGCGTCGGACCCGGAGGAACCGACGGACAGGGAGCAGCCGGTCACCAGCAGGCAGGCGACCGCGAGGGCGGCGAGGCGCGCGACGCCGGGGGAGGCATGAGGTGGGGGAGGAGTGTTCATGAGGGTGCGGCACCTCGCTGTGCGGCCGAGCCGGAGGAACGGGGAGGGCACGGCCGGACCGTACGAGCAGGTGGGCCGACCGGGTGACTCTCGATGGCTGGGAGCCAATCGTGTGTGACCGCCGGTAGTCAAGTGAGCGGCCACCTGGAGTGAGTCGTCGCTGCCGCATTGTGATGATCTACGGGTGGACGGCCGGTCGTCGGCCTCCGCCCTGGTCGTCGGGCCGGAGCCGCGGAGTCAGCCGGGTGCGGCGGAGTCAGCCGGGTGCGGCGGAGTCAGCCGGGTGGGGCGGGCGGGGTTGCCGGGCGGCCGGGTTGCCGGGGCGGCCGGGAGGGGCGCCGGACCCGGCCTCCCCCGGCCACACACCCGGTCTCAGAGATCGAACTCGTGCGGCGGCAGGTCGAGCGAGAAGCAGGCCTCGCGGACCACGGCCTGCTCGGTCTTGTCGAAGTCGCCGTCGGCGCCGCCGATGACGATGCCGATCTGGATGACGGCCCGCGCCTCGGCGGGCTTCTTCTTCGCCTTGGCGATCTCCTGGAGCACGCTCACCTTGCCGAAGGCGAAGTCGGCGGTCAGTTTGTTCAGGTTCTCGTCGAAGCGGCGCTGCAGGTCGGTGGCGTCGAAGTTCTTCAGTACCTCGTTCGTGGCGATGAGCTGGGCGACGCGCTGCCGCTCGGCTGGGTCGATGCTGCCGTCCGCCGCCGCGACCAGGGCGCACATCGCCATACTGGCGTCGCGGAAGGCGCCGCTCTTCAAGTCGTTCTTCTTCGCCACCAGCTGGGTCTGCATCGTCGACGCGGACTCCTTGACGCGGTCCCACAGGGCCATGTGTGCTCCAGGTGTGCGTAGTCGTGCCTCTGTCATCTACAGCACTGTAGAAACTCGCCCGGCGGCCGACGAGTTCCCGTAATGCGCCGGTCTTTTTTCGACAAAGGGCGACGGACCTGGGCAGAGTCCGGACAGCGGCCGGCTGTACAGTCGCGCACGGCAGCACCTGCGCTGGAAGGAAGAAGGCGGCATGCTCCGCAACGGACTGGAACCCTGGCATCTGCTGATCGTGGCGATCGTGGTCGTCGTGCTGTTCGGCTCGAAGAAACTCCCGGACACCGCACGAGCGCTGGGCAGGTCCATGCGCATCCTCAAGAGCGAGGCACAGGCCCTGAAGGCGGACGGCACCCCCGCCCCGGCAGAACCCCCGGCGGCGTAGCCGGACGGGGCGTTCGCGGAGGGCGCGGCCGGTCCTGCCGTACGGCGACGGTGTGCACCCCGACAGCGACCCGGGCCGGCGTCCGCCGGTCCACCGGCTGGTCGCGGACGGAACCCTTCCCGTTACCCACTGCACGGACGACGGGGACGGTCCGGCCTTTCGTCACCGAACTCGTCGAGGCGGTCACCGAGGTCCCGGGGAAGGGCGTCTACGTCTTCGCGCGCGACGGTGACGCCGCGGTGGAGCGGGTCGCCGAGCCTCGCGGGCTGCCCGGCGTGTCAGGGTCCGCCGGGCGGCCGTGGGCGCGCGTCGGGAGAGCCGGAGGCCGCTGGGAGAGCGCCGCACGCTGGTGCCGCGACAGGCGACGTTCGCCCCGCCGCGGCACTAGGAACGCGCCTCCGCGACCTCCGGGCCCTTCGTGAGGTTCACTTCCGAACCGTTCGTCGCCTCCGAACCGTTCGCGGTCTCCGAACCCTTCGCGGCCTCCGCTCGCGCCGCCCGCTCGCGCTGCCGGCGTTCTCGGCGCGGTTCCTGGTCCGGGAGCCAGCCGAAGGCCAGGCAGCTGCCCACGGCTCCCAGGATCAGGCCGACGAAGAAGCCGCCCAGGTTCGAGGTGAGCCAGGTGCCGAGGGTGACCAGGATCCCGGTGATGGAGTAGAAGAGGCGCTGGGTGGGGTTGAACAGGATGAGCAGGCCCAGCAGCAGCATCACCGTGGGCAGGAGATAGCCGGACAGGGTCCGCGCGCTGCTGTGCAGGATGACGTCGAGCGACGCCTTCTCGGTGAGCAGGATCTCCGCTCCGCCCAGGGTGAGCAGCAGCCCGCCCCAGAACGGGCGGTTGGCCCGCCAGCGCCGGAAGCCGGCCCGTACCCCCTGCCCTGGCAGGTCCGCCATCAGCAGGCCTCGTCGCTGAAGCCGAGCTTCAGGCCCGGCAGCCTGAAGATTCCCGCGGTGGTGGCGTAGTTGGTCTGCCGCAGATCGTCGATGTGCACGGTCTTGGCCTGCTGGCTGAAGACGCCGGGCTGGCCCTTGGGCTTGGCCCTGTTCAGGGTGCTGGCGTCGTTGCCGATCTCGATGTCGGTGAACTCCGCGTTGCCCGACAGCTGTGTCGAGTCGGTGGTGAGGTCGGTCGCGGTCACGGGGTGGCCCTTGGCCGCGCCGGCGCGGATGACCAGGTTGATCCCGCCCAGGTCGACGCTCTGGCACAGCTTGACGAGCGTCGCGTCCTTGATCGCGGAGGTCACGACCAGCACCTGGCCGCCGGTGTCGCCCTGGTTCGGGCTGCCCTCGATCATGTTGTCGAGGTCGCCGTACTGTTCGAAGCCGGTGCCGTCCAGCGAGGTCGCGGTGACCGTGAAGGGCATCCCGGAGATCGCGAACTGCACACCGAGCGCTCCCTCGGCGGTGAAGATCGCGAGTGCGGCGGCGATCGCGGCGGCCGGCACGGCCATCACCGCGGCCCGCCGCAGTCTGACCTGCCCGCGTCTGCCGGTCCTGTCGGAGGTGTCGGGCACGGAACCGCTTTCCGGGTTCTCGGGCGTGTTGGCGGCGGACGAGGTGTCCGAGGACGAGGCCATGTGCTGCTCCCGTGGGCATAGTCAGTGCGGTTGGGCTTCAGTGGCACGTTGTCCTGGCGCGGACAGCGACTGAGGCGTGCGTCTCCTCGCACCTCCCGGTGGCGCAAGGGCTTTCACGTACTCCGCAGTAGCCGACGAGGAAGTTACCGGGGGTTACACCCAGGGTCAAGGGAGTTGTGGAAAAAACGTGTCGATTGTGCTTCGGGCGTGTGTCGCGGCACGTCGGAGATGTCACGACGCATCAACTCCCGCCCGATCCCTTGACGCTGACTGATCCTCAGGTCTACAACTTGCCCTGGCCTTCCCCGGATCCGTGGCGCCGGATCCGTCACCGCGTGGCACCGTCCACGCGTCTCCCGGACGTCACGTCCAGTACGGGCACGTCCTCGCCCCGGCCACATCCGGCAGGGGCGCCGCATCGCCCGGACCGCATCCGACGGGCACCACCTCGCCCGGACGGAAACCCTCACGGCACCCGTACGGCCGCTTCCCCCTCGGCCGTGCCGGGCCACCCTCTCGCCCGGCCCGGCCGAACTCCCGCCCCCACGGGTCATCGGCCGGTCACCGGACGCCTGCCGTTGCCGGCCCGTCGCGTACGGAGAAGGCGCCACGGGCCGGCAGCGGTGGACACCCCGCGTGTCCGTCACCCCCCGCACCACCCCACCCCCAAGAAAGAGGCACCCGCATGCGTACGCGAACCCTCCTCGCCCTGACCGGCGCTGTCGCGGCACTCACCCTCCCCGCCGTCGCCCCCGCGTCGGCGGCCGACAGCGCGGTCCTCACCACCGGCGGTCCCGGCGGTACGGCTGTCGCCGTGGGCGACGTCCTCACCGCGCCGCTCGCGACCGGCACGGCCGCCACCCTCTACTCCAGCGCGACCGGCACCAGCGGAATCTCCTGCACCTCCTCGCAGTTCACCGCCACCGCCACCGACAACCCCGCCGCACCCGGCACGGCCACCGAGTCGCTCACCGCGCACACCTTCGCCAGCGGCAGCTGCACCAGCAACGTCCTCGGCGTCACCAGCGTCACCAGCATCACCGTCAACAACGTGCCGTACACGACCTCGGTGGCCTCCGACGGCACCGTCACCGTGACCCCGGCGAGCGGCTCCACCATCCAGACGACGGCCGTGCTGCGCACCCTGCTGGGCAGCATCACCTGCGTCTACCAGGCGCCCAGCCTCACCGGCACGGCGAGCAACACCGACAACAGCATCAACTTCGCCAACCAGCACTTCACCAAGACGTCCGGTTCGTCGCTGTGCTTCGCCAACGGCTACTTCACCGCGAAGTACGCCCCGGTGACCGACGGTGGCGCGGCGGTCTACGTCAACTGATCCTCGTAGAAGAGGAGTTCACCGCCGACGAAGACGAAGTGCCAGGGCGGCGCCACCGGTGAGGACGAGCACCGCGGCGGCGCCGCCCGCCAGCAGTGGGGCCGAGGGCCCGCTGGAGGCGGGGTCGGCGTCGGCGGCGACCGGCGTGCTTCCGGGGGCGGTGGCGTCCCCGGCCGGCGGGGACGCCACGGTCCCCGCCGTCCGCTCGGTCCGCGCGGGAGCCGTCCGGCTTCCGGCGGTGGGTGAAGGGCTCCTGCCCGTACGGTCCTTGCCGCCCGTCGGGGAGGCGGACACGGCCGGAGCGGGCGAACTCCTCCTGCCCGCACCCGAGCCGGCGGCCGCCGGGAACACCACGTCGGAGCACGAGTAGTAGGTGTCCGGCGTGCTGCTGTTCTGCCAGATCGTGTACAGCACCTGGTGGCCGGTCCGGTCGGCCGGCAGCTTCGCCCGGATGCGGTAGGCGCCGTCCGTCAACGCCGGGTCCGTCACCTGCGCGAACGGCTGCTGCGGCAGGTCGGACCAGGTCAGCGGCTTCGACGGGTCGTAGCCCGGCTTGGTGAGGTAGAGCCGGAACGTGCCGGTGTGCGCGATCGTCGAGGCGTACTTCATCGTCATGGTCGCGCCCGGCGTCAGACGGGTCGTCGGCCAGTCGGAGCGGGCGAGGTCGAGACCCTTGTAGGCGGCCAGTCCGCCGCTGCACAGCTTCCCGTCGGGGATCGTCTGCCGGTCCCGGCCGCCGACGCCCGCGACCCGCAGGTTGTCCCAGGCCGTGAAGGGAGACCCGTTGGCGGCCACGGCCGCCCGGCACGCCGCCGAACCGGACGCGCTCCCGCCGTCGGGGGAGCAGGCGAAGACCCGGCTGACCGGGTCGGTCGGCGCGCCGTGCGCCTGGGCGGGACCCGCCGCCCACAGCAGAAGCGGAGCGAGGGCGGCGGCCGCCAGAGCGGTACGGTGTGCGGTCATCCGGGACATCCGGAACGTCTCCTCGGCCGACGCGGGAACAGGCTGCTCCCCCGTAGTACGGGAAACCCACCCGAGGCGTTCAGCACGAGGCGCGTGTCACGTGGTGGGCGGAGGCCCGGCGACCCGCCCCCGACCTCGACGCGCCCCGTACCCGGCGCCCCGACCTCGACGCTCCCCGTACCCGGCGCCCCGACCTCGACGCGCCCCGCACTACCCCCGAAACACCGCCAGATGCTCGCGCACCCAGTCCCGGTAGCAGCGGGCCGGGCGGCCGAGGAGGTGGGCTGTCGTGGGGTCCACCCGGTTCTTGGCCCCCGCCCGTCCGCGCGAGGCGCTCTCCACGAGAGCGTCGGCCACCGGGGCCGGCAGCCGGGTGAGCAGCCGGCGGCGGGCCTCGTCCTCGGTGAGTTCGACGAACCGCAGGGGACGGCGCAGGACCTCACCGAGGATCTCCGTCTGCCGCACCGCGCTCATGGCCTCGGGGCCGGTGAGCGCGTGCGCCCGCCCCGCGTGGGCGTCCGTGTCCAGCAGGGCCCGCGCCGCCACCTCGGCGATGTCCCGCGGGTCGACGGTCGCGTTGGTCGCGCTGCCGTTCTGCGCGCGCACCACGCCCTCCTCCCGGACCGAGTGGGCCCAGCTCAGGGTGTTGGTCATGAAGGCGCGCGGCCGCAGCAGCGTCCACAACAGGCTGGAGCCGCGCAGGAGTTGCTCGTTGTGCCGCTGCCAGGTGGTGATGAGGTCGGTCGCCCCGGGATCGGTGACCGCGAGCGCCGACAGCTTCACCACATGCCGTACGCCCGCCGCCCGGGCGGCCGCCACGAAGCGCTCGTCCTGGGCGGGCGCCAGCGGGTCGGAGGTGACCAGCAGGGCCGACCGTACGCCGCTCAGCGCCCGGTCCAGGCTCGACCGGTCGTCGAAGTCCCCGCCGGCCACCTCGTCCCGGGGGCCGGCCAGGGCGGCTGCGCGCCCCGGGTCGCGGGTCAGCAGCCGCAGCGGGGTCACCCCCGACAGCCGCCGGGCGACCAGGCGTCCGACGGTTCCGGTGGCTCCGGTCAGCAGGATCACGGCCCGTACCCGGACAGTTCGGCGCCGGCCAGGACCCGCGAGCCCCGGTCGGGTGCGCTGTCCAGGCCGAGCAGCAGGCCCGGCACCGCGATGCTCGGCAGGACGTGGGACCACAGGACCGAGATGCGGTGCCCGAGGTCCTCCCGGCCGGTCAGCGCCCGCGACATCTGCTGGATGCCGGCGAACGCGCCCACCAGCAGTTCCACCGTGTCCCTCGGCTGCACCGTCGGCAGCAACTCGCCCTGTTCCCGGGCCTGTTCCATCATGCCGACCAGCAGGTCCGCCCACTGCCGGTAGGGGCCCGTGTGATCGACGCCGGGTGGCGCGCACTGGTCCACCGTGAGCCGCACACTGCCCTGGAGCAGCGGGTTGTCCAACAGCCGGTGCCCGAACGCGAACGTGATGTCGATGATCTCCTGGAGCCTGCACGGGTGCGGCGGCACGGCCCCGAACGGCAACTGCTCGTCGAGGACCGCCTGGGCGAGGGATTCCTTGGACGGGAAGTGGAAGTACAGCGCGCCTTTGGTGACTTCGGCCCGCTCCAGGACCATCGAGATGGTGGTCGACGCGTAGCCGTGTTCGTCGAACACCGCGCCCGCGGCCTCCAGAATCGCCTTGCGCGTCCGGATGGCGCGCTCTTGTCTCGCCATAAGAGCCCTTCCCATGTGCCGAATCGGCCATCACGGGTCTCATTGAAAACAAACCGTCCGCCTCGTACTCTAGCGCTCACCGGTGCGGCCACGTCGCCGTCCGTCATCGCTTTCGGGGGTTCCGAGGGAGGGACATGCCTCAATTCCGGCAGCTTGCCGAGACCCCGAAGCCGTACGGTACCGAGCGCGCGGCGCCACCGCCCGACCCCGCCGCCGACACGCGGGACGGCGCGTTCGCGGCGGCCGGGTCCGACGGCCCGCCGGAACCGCTCACGGCCACCGTGCCAAGGGAGTTCGTGCACCGTGCGGCGCTCGCCGAGACCCTCCTGACCGGCTGGAGCGGCACCGCGGAGGACCGGTTCACGGTGTCCGCCCAGTGGCCGCGCGCCCACCAGCTGCACGTGTCGCCGGACCGCACGTCGTACGACCCGCTCCTCGTCGCGGAGACCGTCCGGCAGTGCGGCGCGCTCCTCGCGCACACCGAGTACGGCGTCCCCCTGGGCCACCGCTTCGTGCTGCACGAACTGCGCCTGACCGCACGCCCGGAGCGGCTGGCCGTCGGCCCGCTGCCCGCCGAACCCGTCGTCGGCGTCACGGTCACGGAGGTCCGGCGCCGCGGCGGCCGCCCGGCCGCGATGCGCTACGACGCGGACGTCACACTGGACGGCGACCGTGTCGCCACCGGGTACGTCGACGTCTCGTGGACCGGCGAGAACGTCTACCGGCGGCTGCGCGGCGGCCGTACCGCCGACTCGGTCGCGGCCCTCGCCGTCCCGCCCGGACTGCCGGCCGCCGCCGTGGGCCGTGCCGTGCCGGAGGATGTCGTGCTGGCCCCGACCCGCCGCCGCGACCGCTGGCAACTGCGCGTCGACACCGGCCATCCCGTCTTCTTCGACCATCCCCTCGATCATGTGCCCGGCATGCTCCTCCTGGAGGCGGCCCGCCAGGCGGCACGGGTGCGCCGCCTCGCCTCCCGTCCGCCGGTGGCCCTGCGCGCCGTCTTCCGCCGGTACGCCGAACTGGACCGCCCCGTCTGGATCCAGGCGACGGAGGAGGACACCGAGCACACGCAAGTGGTCGCGATGCAGGGCGAGTCGACCGTTTTTGAATGCCGGGTCAGTACCGGGGGCCGATGAGTTATCATGCACAGCTAAGAAACAAACGGCATGACCCGTTCTTTTCGCCGCCAGAAGTGTTCCGTTCCGTCCCAGGAGTGTTCAGCCGATGGCGAGGCAGTTACGCGCCGAGCAGACCCGAGCGACGATCATCACGGCCGCCGCTGACCTCTTCGACCGGCACGGCTACGAGTCGACCAGTCTCAGCGACATCGTCGACCACGCACAGGTCACCAAGGGCGCCCTGTACTTCCACTTCGCCGCCAAGGAGGACCTGGCCCAGGCCATCATGGAACTCCAGGCCGGCACCTCGCGCCGGCTGACCAACGAGATGGACGCCAGAGGCTGTTCCTCGCTGGAGGCCCTGATGCGCATCACCTTCGGCATAGCGCGGCTGTCCGTCGAGGGACCCATCCCGCGCGCCGGGCTCCGGCTGGCCACCGGCGGCGTCGAGGTGCGCCCGCCGCTACGGCACCCCTTCACCGAGTGGCTCGACATCGCCTCCCGCCGGCTCGTCGGCGCGGTCAAGGAGTCCGACCTCCACCCGGACACCGATGTCGAGGCCGTCGCCCACTCCCTGATCTGCTTCTTCGTCGGCACCCGGGTGGTGAGCCGGACCGTCGAACCCGTACGGCGGCAGCCGCGCCGCCTCGCCGAGATGTGGCAGATCCTCATCCGGGGCCTGGTCCCCGTCCACCGGCGCGCCCGCTATCTGACACTCGTCACGCGGCTGGAGGGGGAGACCAGAACGGCCTGACGTGCGCGATACGGTGACGCGCATGGCCGACACCCCGCCCGCACCCGTGATCCTCGGCGACGAACCCGGCTCGTTCCCCCACAGCGTCCTCGCCGAGCGGCACCCCGCCATCATCCGGCAGGTCCGGGACGCCTTCCCGTACGGCCCCGAGCAGCACCGCGCGCTCGACGCGCTGCTCGACAACTGCACCGGGGGCGTCATCGAAGCCCTCCCCGACGATGCGCACGACCGGGGCCACTGGGCGCGGTGGGGACTGCCCGAGTACACCGGCCGGTCCTGGTTCGACGTCCCCTGGCTCTGGTCCGAGAGCTACTTCTACCGCCGCCTGCTCGACGCGGTGGGCTACTTCGGCCCCGGCGCCTGGCAGGGCATCGACCCGTTCCGCCCGTTCAAGCAGGCCGAGCTCGACGCCCCGGAGACCGACGGGGAACTCGCCGCGCTCGACGGCCTCGCCGGCCTGCCCGCCGAAGGACGGCTGCGGGCGCTGCTGCTCGGCTCCCTGTGGGGCAACCGCGCCGACCTCGGCTTCCGCCTCTCCGCGCCGCGGGACTCCCCGGCCGCCGCGCCCGGACTGGTGGCGGACGACAGCGAGGCGCTGTGGGCGCTGCTCACCGGCCCCGGCACCCTGTGCCTGATCGCCGACAACGCCGGCCGCGAACTCGTCCCCGACCTGCTCCTCGTCGCCCGGCTCCTCGACGAGGGCCGCGTCGAGCGGGCCGTCCTGCATGTCAAGCCGTACCCGTACTACGTCTCCGACGCCACCACCGCCGACGTGGTCGACGCGGTCCGCCGGCTGACCGCGGCGGACGGGGAGGCCGCCGGGTACGGGCGGTCGCTCAGGTCCGCCATGGCCGACGGCCGGCTCGTGGTGCGCGCCCACCCCTTCTCCGCCGCCCCGCTGCCGTTCGCCGACCTGCCGGCCGACCTCCGCGAGGAGTTCGCCGCGGCCACCCTGACGATCGTCAAGGGCGACCTCAACTACCGCCGCCTGGTGGGGGACCGGCGGTGGCCGCCGACCACACCGTTCGCCGACGTCACCGCCTCCTTCCCCGGCCCGGTCGCCGCCCTGCGCACCCTGAAGTCCGACGTGATCACCGGCTTGGACGCGCGTACCGAGGCCGCGCTCGTCGCCGCCGGGGGACAGCGCTGGCGGACCGGTGGCACCCACGCGTTGATCCAGGTCCGGGGACACGGCGCCACCGGGGGCGCAGGCGCACGCGACGACCACTGACGCGCCACCGGTTCACGCGATGGTGTGATCATGTGCGGGCCCGCGGATGCCCCCGCGGGGCCCTGGGTAGGGCCCGGCCATGACGCAGCAGCCCTTCGAACTCCCGCACTTCTACATGCCGTACGTGGCGCGACTGAACCCCCATGTCGACGAGGCCCGCGCCCACTCCACCGCGTGGGCACGCGGGATGGGCATGCTGGAAGGCTCCGGGATCTGGGAGCAGTCCGACCTCGACGCCCACGACTACGGCCTGCTCTGCGCCTACACCCACCCCGACTGCGACGGCCCCGCCCTCTCGCTGATCACCGACTGGTACGTGTGGGTCTTCTTCTTCGACGACCACTTCCTGGAGATCTTCAAACGCACCCAGGACCGCGCCGGCGGCAAGGCCCACCTCGACCGGCTGCCCCAGTTCATGCCGCTGGACCTGTCGACCCCCGTGCCCGAGCCGCAGAACCCCGTCGAGGCGGGACTCGCCGACCTGTGGGCGCGCACGGTGCCCTCGATGTCCGTCGACTGGCGCCGGCGCTTCGCCGTGGCCACCGAACACCTGCTCAACGAGTCCCTGTGGGAGCTGTCCAACATCAACGAGGGGCGCGTCGCCAATCCCGTCGAGTACATCGAGATGCGCCGCAAGGTCGGCGGGGCCCCCTGGTCGGCGGGGCTCGTGGAGTACGCCACCGCCGAGGTGCCGGTGTCCGTCGCCGGGTCACGGCCGCTGCGGGTGCTGATGGAGACCTTCTCCGACGGCGTCCACCTGCGCAACGACCTGTTCTCCTACCAGCGCGAGGTCGAGGACGAGGGCGAGCTCAGCAACGGCGTGCTGGTCCTGGAGACCTTCTTCGGATGCACCACCCAGGAGGCCGCCGAGACCGTCAACGACGTCCTCACCTCCCGCCTGCACCAGTTCGAGCACACCGCCCTCACCGAAGTCCCCGCGGTGGCCCTGGAGACCGGCCTGGACCCGGCCGAGGTCGCCGCCGTCGCCCGGTACGTCCAGGGCCTGCAGGACTGGCAGTCCGGCGGCCACGAATGGCACCTGCGCTCCAGCCGCTACATGAACGCCCGCGCGCAGGCCACCACGCCCTGGCAGCGCCTGACGGGCCCCGGTACCTCCGCCGCCGACGTCCGCGCCCTGCTCGCCTCGGCCGGCGCCGAGCGGCTGCGCGCCCACACCCACGTGCCGTACCAGAAGGTCGGCCCCTCCCTGCTGCCCGACTTCCTCATGCCGTTCACCGTGCGGCTCAGCCCGCACCTGGCCGGCGCCCGCGAGCGCCTCACCGACTGGACGCACCGGATGGGCATCCTGCACGAAGGCGTCTGGGACGAGGACCGGCTCGCCGCCGCCGACCTCCCGCTGTGCGCGGCCGGACTCGACCCGGACGCCACCGCCGAGGCCCTCGACCTCAGCTCGCGATGGCTGGCCTGGGGGACGTACGGCGACGACTACTACCCCCTCGTCTTCGGCGGCCGCCGCGACCTGGCCGCCGCCCGCCTCACCACCCGGCGCCTGTCGGACTGCATGCCCGTCGACGGTGAGGAGCCCCTCGTCCCCGCCAACGCGATGGAACGCGGACTGATCGACCTGTGGGCGCACACGACGGCGGGGATGACCTCCGACGACCGGCGCGTCCTCAAGGCCGCGGTGGACGTCATGACGGAGAGCTGGGTGTGGGAGCTGTCCAACCAGCTCCAGAACCGCATCCCCGACCCGGTCGACTATCTGGAGATGCGGCGCGCCACCTTCGGCGCGGACCTCACCATGGGCCTGTGCCGGATGGGCCACGGTCCCGCCGTCCCGCCGGAGGTGTACCGCAGTGGCCCCGTCCGCTCACTGGAGAACGCGGCCGTCGACTACGCCTGCCTGCTCAACGACGTCTTCTCGTACCAGAAGGAGATCGAGTACGAGGGCGAGATCCACAACGCGATCCTGGTCGTGCAGAACTTCTTCGGTATCGACTACCCGAGCGCCCTCGGTGTCGTCCACGACCTCATGACCCAGCGCATGGAGCAGTTCCAGCACGTCGCCGCGCACGAACTGCCCATCGTCTACGACGACTTCGGGCTGTCGGAGGAAGCACGCGAGATCATGCGGGGCTATGTGGGCGACCTGGAGAACTGGATGGCCGGCATCCTGAACTGGCACCGGGCCGTCGACCGCTACAAACCCGAGTTCCTCGCCCGCCGCGCCCACGGCTTCCTGCCGGACCGGACCCCGGCGCTCCCGGTGGGCTGACCGGGCTGACCGGGCTGCGCGGTGCCGCGCACCGGGTCCGCGGCCCGGTCCCCGGCGTGGGCGCGGGCAGTCTCACTCGTTCGTGGTTCGTCGTGGGGCGGTGGGCCGGGTAGGGCTTCTGCCGGAGGTGATCCATGGAACAGACCGCGTTGCGGCCCAAGCCCATGCCGGGTCAGGAGTGCGGCGGGGACTCCCCGCCCGACCCCGTCCGGCGCCCGCATGCCACGCGCCGGCGTGGCCGCCGGCTCACCACTCTGCTCCTCGGCTGCTTCGCGGCAACCGTGCTGGTGCTGTCCGGGGTCGGGCTCGGGACGGTGGGCGCCGCGGTGATCGGCATGAACAGGCTCGCGGAGACACAACGGCAGACCGCCGGCGCCGCGGCCACCCGGCGCCCGGACGTCCCGGCACCGCCCGCCCCGGCGCCCTCGCCGACCCCCGCGCGGGTCAGCCTCGGCGTGGAGGCCGTGGACGCCGGGAGGCCGGGGGCCATGGTGGTCGGCGTGCACGTGCCGGGGCCCGGCTTCTCGGCGGGACTGGTCCGGGGCGACGTCCTCCTGACGTTCGGCGGGACCCGTATCGACTCCGCCGACGACCTGGCCCGGGCGGTGGCCGGGGCACACCCGGGAACCGCGGTCACGCTCACGGTCCGCCGCCGCGGCGGCTACCAGCAGCTCACGGCCACCCCGGGTGTCGTGACGTGACCGGCCCGCGTGCCCCTCGGCGGACGCGGCGGACGGCCGGCGGCGGCGAACCGGCTCGCGCGGCGACTTCCGTGCGGGCAGGATGCTGCCCGTAGTCCCTTCACGCCCAGGGAGATCCGGATGACCGTGAGTACGACCGCGCCGTTCACCGCCGACGACTACCGGGCCCGGATGGAGCGCGCCGCGCGGACCGCCGCCGAGGCCGGGCTGGCCGGTCTCCTGGTGGCGCCGGGACCGGACCTGGTCTGGCTCACCGGCTACGCCCCGACCGCGACCACCGAACGACTCACCCTGCTGGTCCTGGTCCCCGGACAGGACCCCGTCCTCGTCGTCCCCGCCCTGGAGGCCCCGGACGCCGCGAAGGCCACCGGCGCGCCCGCCCTGACCCTGCGCGACTGGAGAGACGGCAAGGACCCCTACGCGGCCACCGCCGACCTGCTGCGCGGCGCGGGCGGCCCGCAGGTCTCCTTCGGCATCAGCGACAACGCCTGGTCCCTGCACCTGCTGGCGCTCCAGAAGGCGCTGCCCACCGCCGCCTACGCCTCCCTCACCGAGGCGCTGCCGATGCTGCGCGCCGTCAAGGACGCGGCGGAACTGGAGCTGCTCGCCGCCGCGGGCGCCGCCGCCGACGCGGCCTTCGAGGAGATCCGCTCCGTCACCTTCGGCGGGCGCCGGGAGTCCGACGTCGCCGCCGACCTCGCCGCCCTGCTGCGCCGGTTCGGGCACTCCCAGGTGGACTTCACCATCGTCGCCTCCGGCCCGAACGGCGCCAACCCGCACCACGAGGTGGGCGACCGCGTCATCGAACGCGGAGACATGGTCGTCCTCGACTTCGGCGGCCTCAAGGACGGCTACGGCTCCGACACCTCCCGCACGGTCCACGTCGGCGAACCCACCGGCGAGGAGCGCCGGGTGCACGACCTGGTGCGGGAGGCGCAGGAGGCGGGCTTCGCGGCCGTACGGCCCGGTGTGGCCTGCCAGGAGATCGACCGGGCCGCCCGCGCGGTCATCGCCGGCGCCGGATACGGCGAGTACTTCATCCACCGCACCGGCCACGGCATCGGCGTCACCACGCACGAGCCGCCGTACATGATCGAGGGCGAGGAACAGCCCCTCGTCCCCGGAATGTGTTTCTCCGTCGAGCCCGGCGTCTATCTGCCCGGCCGGTTCGGGGTACGTATCGAGGACATCGTCACGGTCACCGAGAACGGCGGCCGGCGCCTCAACGACACCACACGCGAGCTGGTCACAGTGGACTGACCGAGCCCCGCCACCCTCACCCCCGACGACGACGGCGCGACCATGACCCAGGCACCCACACCCACGGCGGACACCGTCCGCCGGCTGGTCCGCTCCCTGCTCGACGACGGCGCGAACACCGCGGCCGGCGCGAACGGCGGGAGCGGCGCGGACCGCGGCGGACCCCGGGTCCGGCCGGTCACCGAGGACGGGGAGCACCGCACGTGGTGGGTCGGCACCCGCCACGTCCTGCGGCTCGCCCCCGACCGGGAGGCCGCCGTCCGCCAGCGGCGCGAGCTGCGCCTGCGCGACCTCGTCCGCCCGCACCTGCCTCTCGCGGTGCCGACGAGCGTGGCGCACGGCGAGTGGGCGCCCGGCCTGACCTACACCCTGGACACCAGGCTGCCCGGCGGTACGGCCGAGGACCACGACGTGTCCGCCGTCGGCGAGGACGATCTGGCGGGGCTGCTCACGGGGCTGCGCGAGGTGCCCGCGCGGCAGGCCGAGACACTGGGACTGCCGCGGGCCGCGCCGCGCTCCCTGGAGGCCCTGCGCCGAGCCGCCGAGCGCGCCGCCGAACGCCTCGCCCGCGCCGACGAGTTCGACCCCGCCGGCCTGCACCAGCTGACGTCCGCGGCGGCGGTCCAGCTGGCCGCCCAGCCCGGCGGCCAGGTCCTGGTGCACCACGGCCTCACCGGCGAACACCTCGTGGTCGCCGCCGACGGCCGGGTGCACGGCGTCCTCGACTGGAGCGCCGCCGCCCTCGGTGACCCCGCCGAGGACATCGCCGGGCTCGCCCTCGCCGTCGGCTCACCCGCCGCCGTCCGCGCCGCCACTCTCGCCGGCTACGGCGCCCGCCCCTGTCTGCGCGGCCTGTGGCTCGCCCGCTGCGACACCGTCGTCCGCCTCGCCGAACAGGTCGGCCGCGGCACCGGCGGCCCACCGCCCCTGCTGCGCACCCGGCTGCGGCGCGCCTGGGAGGCCATCCTGCTGGAGCGCGTGACGGAACTGCGGGACGACCCCGACGACTCCTAAAGCGTGTTGCAGAAGGTCGGGTCCGGGCAGGTCAGAGCCGAGATGGTGGCTGATCGGTTCATGCGGCCAGGGCGAGGTTGTGCATGTGGGCGACGGCCTGGACCGCGTGGTGCAGACCGTTGCCGCGCTGTCGGCAGTCGCGGAGGATCTTGAAGTGCTTCATGCGTGCGAAGGCGTGCTCGACGCGGGCTCGGACTCGGCGGTGCTCGGCGTTGTCCTCTTCCTCGCCGGGCAGGAGGGCACGTCCTGGGCGTTTGCGGTGCGGGACGACGAGCCCGGTGTTGATGTACGCGCCGTCGGCAAGCACGGTGACGCCCTCGCATGTTGCAGCCAGGCCGGAGTCCCGCCATGCCCTCGCATCAGCGGTGTTGCCGGGCACCGGCCGGGCCGCGGCGACCACCAGCTTGGTGTCGGCATCGATGATGACCTGCACGTTCGCTGAGAACCGGTAGTTGCGGGAAGACGCCCCGGTCTTCCGGTCGCGGACCGGAATAAGGGTGCCGTCCACGATCCACAGCCGTTCCACCGCGTCGACCGGACGGGTTGCCGGCTCGATGGCCAGGAGCGGCCGCAGCCGCTGGATCACCCGGCACACCGTCGCGGGTGAGACGCCGAAGAGCGGGGCGAGCTGCCGCATGGTGAGGTTCGTGCGGTAGTAGACGGCCACCAGCAGCACCCGGTCGGCCAGCGGCAGGCACCACGGCCGACCGCCACCAGGCCCGTTCCCGCCCCGTTCACGGACCACCTTCAGCAGCCGTTCGAACTGCCGCATCCGCAGTCCCGTGAACGTCTCCACCCACAACGGTTCAGCCCTCAACACCCCACGCATACACGGGAAATGCCCGCTCCCCAGCCTTCTGCAACACGCTTTAGGGCGTGTTTCGAAAGTCCCGTCTGCCCGGCGACGCCTGGCACGCACGCTCACCGCGTTGTCGGGATCGCCCCGATACAACCAGTATCGGGGCGACCCTCCGCCTTGCGATCGCACGCACCAGACGCCGCCGGGCCTGCCCTTCGGGCAGACGACGCTATTTTCGAAACACGCCCTAGCCGCAGGGGCGCCGCCGGGGCCCTGATCCGGACGGGGGGCCCTGGCGGCGCGGTGGCGCCGGGCGCCCGGCGCTCACGTCTGCAGGAGGACCACGGCCGACTCCCCGGGCACGTGCAGCACCCCGTCCGCGCCCGGCGTCGTCACGGGTTCCCACGCGGCCAGCACCTGCGCCCGGCGCGGGCCCAGCGGGATCGCCGCCGGCTCCTCGGCGAGGTTCACCGCCACGCGCACGTCCCCGCGCCGGAAGGCGAGCCAGCGTTCCTGCTCGTCGTAGGCCACCTTGATGTCGGCGAGGTCGGGGTCGGTGAGGTCGGGCTGCTCGTGGCGGAGCGCGGCGAGTCGGCGGTACCAGGCCAGCACGCGCGCGTGGGGTTCGCGTTCGGGTTCGGACCAGTCGAGGCAGGAGCGGTCCCGGGTGGCCGGGTCCTGCGGGTCGGGCACGTCCTCCTCGGCCCAGCCGTGCGAGGTGAACTCCCGCCGCCTGCCCTGCCGTACGGCCTCGGCGAGCTCGGGGTCGGTGTGGTCGGTGAAGAACTGCCAGGGGGTGCCCGCCGCCCACTCCTCGCCCATGAACAGCATCGGCGTGAACGGGGCGGTCAGCGTCAGCGTCGCCGCGCAGGCCAGCAGGCCGGGGGAGAGCGAGGCCGAAAGGCGGTCGCCCTGGGCGCGGTTGCCGACCTGGTCGTGGGTCTGGCTGTAGCCGGTGATCCGGTGCGCGGCCACCCGCGCGCGGTCCAGGGGACGTCCGTGGTGCCGGCCCCGGAAGCTGGAGTAGGTGCCGTCGTGGAAGTAGCCGCCGGTCAGCGTCTTGGCGACGGCCGCGAGGGGAGCGCGCGCGAAGTCGGCGTAGTAGCCCTGGGACTCACCGGTCAGCGCGGTGTGCAGGGCGTGGTGGAAGTCGTCGTTCCACTGCCCGTGCAGCCCGAGGCCGCCCTCCTGGCGGGGTGTGATGAGCCGGGGGTCGTTGAGGTCCGACTCGGCGATCAGGAAGTGCGGCCGCCCCTGGTCGGCGGCGAGCGCGTCCACGGCCGTCGACAGTTCCTCCAGGAAGTGGCACGCGCGGGTGTCCGCGAGCGCGTGCACGGCGTCCAGGCGCAGGCCGTCGATCCGGTAGTCGCGCAGCCAGGCCAGCGCGCTGCCCAGCAGGTAGGCGCGCACCTCGTCCGAGCCGGGCGCGTCCAGGTTGACGGCCGAGCCCCAGGGGGTGTGGTGCGTGTCGGTGAAGTAGGGGCCGAACGCGGGCAGGTAGTTGCCCGAGGGGCCCAGGTGGTTGTGCACCACGTCCAGGACCACGCCGAGGCCGAGTTCGTGGGCCCGGTCGACGAAGCGTTTCAGCGCCTGCGGACCGCCGTACGGCTCGTGCACCGCCCACAGCGACACGCCCTCGTACCCCCAGCCGTGCCGACCGGGGAACGGGCACAGAGGCATCAACTCGACGTGTGTGACGCCCAGTTCGACGAGGTGCCCGAGGCGCTCGGCGGCCGCGTCCAGGGTGCCCTCGCGCGTGTAGGTGCCCACGTGCAGCTCGTAGAGGACGGCGCCCGGGAGCGGCCGTCCGGGCCACTCGGCACGCCACGCGTAGGTGTCGTGGTCGACGACCGCGCTCAGCCCGTCGGGGCCGTCCGGCTGCCGCGGCGAGCGGGGGTCGGGCAGCACCGGGCCGTCGTCCAGCGCGAAGCCGTACCGCGTGCCGTCCCGCGCGTCGGCGTCCCCCCTCCACCATCCGGCCCTCCCGGGATCGCGCTCCATCACCCGCGTGACACCCTCGCAATGGAGCGTCACACGGCCGGCCTGCGGTGCCCACACCTCGAACTGCACGGACGGTTCCCCTTCGTCTGCTCACTGTGGAGTAGCACGTCCATGGTGCGTCAAACGAGATCAATGCGCTTTTGCAACACCCCTTTTACGGCAGGTGTCGCCGGGTTTCGCGGCGGATGTCGTCGGGCACGCGCGCGGGGCGGCCGTTGTCCCGTTTTCTGGACACGCGCGGTCCGCTGCCCGACAATCGCGAACGTGACGTCGTCTTTCGAGTTCAACACGTACCCCGCGCGGTTGTCCGACGCGGAGCGCGACAGGGCGCTACAGGTGCTCCGTGACGGCGTCGCCATGGGTCGTCTCTCGCACGACACCTTCGTCCGCCGGATGGAACTGGCGCTGACCGCCCGCCGCCCGGACGAGCTGGCGGTGCTCACCGCCGACCTGCCCACCGAGAGCCGGGTCTCCCGCCTGGTGTTCGGCACCGTCGAGGCGGTCTCCGGCTTCACCGTACGGCTGCGCAGGGCCTGGCAGGCGGAGCGGCTCCCCAAACTGCTGCTGCCGCACCCCGGCGACAGCCGGTCGCTGCGCATCGGCCGCGACCCCGCGAGCGGCCTGCGGCTGACCCACGAGACGGTCTCCCGCGTGCACGCCGAACTGCGCCGCCAGGGCGGCATGTGGGTGCTGCGGGACCTCGGCTCCACCAACGGCACGACGGTGAACGGGCGGCGGGTCATCGGCGCGGCCGTGGTCCGCGAGGGCGACCAGGTGGGCTTCGGCCGGATGTCGTTCCGGCTCGCCGCCAACTGAGCCCAACCTCACCTCTGGCCTGGGCTTTACGGGGTGTCTTCTCCTGGACGGCGGACCAAAACCCTTTCCGTTCGCCGGTGTTGACGTACCCGTCAACTCGTGACTGACTGTGCCTACACCATGCACAACAGGTGAATCGACGGCACCGCATTGTGGAGGTGTGCCCTGCCGCCCCTCCTCCGCTACCCGACCGTCGACGAACTCGCGGCCCGGGCTGCCGCACTCGTGGCCCGCCACCCGCGTGAGGCCCGGCTGCGCCGGGTCGGCACCTCCCGTGCGGGCTCGCCCCTGCTGCTGCTGTCCGTCGGCCACGGCAGCCGGCACGCCCTCGTGGTCGCCGGACCGCACGCCAACGAACCCGTGGGCGGCGCCACCGTCCTGCGCCTGGCCGAGCGGGCTCTCGCCGACCCCCGTCTCACCCAGGGCGCCGACGCCACCTGGAACCTGCTCCTGTGCCTCGACCCGGACGGGCTGCGCCGCAACGAGAACTGGCTGCACGGGCCGTACACCCTGGGCAACTACTTCCGGAACTTCTTCCGCCCCGGCTTCCTGGAGCAGCCCGAGTGGCTGCCCGAGGGCGCGGACCGCGCCGGCCTCCCGGAGACCCGGGCCCTGCTGGACGTCCAGGACGAGCTGCGGCCCTTCTTCCAGTGCTCCCTGCACGGCGTCGACGTCGGCGGCGGCTTCGTCGAACTCACCCGCGACCTGCCCGGCCTCGCGCAGCGCGTGGCGCACTGCGCGGCCGGCCTGGGCATCCCCCGTGAACTCGGCCCCTACGACACCCTGTACTGGCCGAGCCTGGGACCGGCGGTCTACCGGATCCCGTCCCCGCGCGTGAGCGATCTGGCCGCGGCCATCACCGAGGCCGCCGTGGAGTCCACCTGGTTCCATCCCCACCGGCACGGCACGGTCACCGCGATCGTCGAGGCGCCCATGTGGGGCGTGGCCGCCGTGGAGGACGCCACCCCACCCGCCGACCGGGCCGCCGTACTGCGCACCGTCAGCCACACCCTGCGCCGCGACGCGGGCCACCTGGAGCGGCTCCTCGCCCGGCTCAGACCGCACGTCCTGGCCGGCCCGGACGCGGCCCGGCTGCTCGCACCGGTCGACGACTACGTACTGGTCTGCCCGGGACTCGCCGACACCTGGGACCCCGACGTCGCCGACGGTGCCCGGCCGCTGCCACCGCTGAGCACCGGCCACCTGGCCGCACTGCGCATCGCCGGGCGGCGGCTGGCCCTGCGTACGGCCGGCCTGCTGCACCAGCTCGTCCGCCGCGCCGGCACCGACCCGGCCGGCGCGCTGCCGGAGCTGGACCGGCTCGTCGAGGAGTGGTGCGCCGACTACCGCGACGGCTGCGGGGCGCGCTGGATCCCGGTCGCCCGCCAGGTGGAGTACCAGTCGCGGGTGGTGCTCGCCGCGTTCGAGCTCGCCGGCCGGTACGCGCCCCAGGGCTTCCGTTCGGGTGAGCCGGGGTGGGGTTCCGGGGCCGCCGTGCCGATGCATCGGGAATGACGGCTTCCTCCACGACACGCACCCTCCCGGCGGCGATGGTCCGCGGCGCCCTGCTGGCCGCGGCCGCCCTGCTCCTCGCGACCCCGGCCCCGGCCCGGGCGGCGGCGGCCGGGGACGCCCTCCCGGGCAACTGGCTCTACCTCACGGTCACCAAAGGCGACGCCCCCTCCAGCGACGCCCGCGGCACCCTGCTGATGTGCGCCCCGCCCCAGGGCCACTCCCGCGCGGCCGAGGCCTGCGCACAGCTGGCGGCCACCGACGGCGACATCCGCGCCCTGCCGGTCCAGGACACCTACTGCCCGATGATCTACGCGCCGGTGACCACCCACGCGCGCGGCCAGTGGAACGGACGGCCGGTCGAGTACACGGAGACGTTCCCGAGCGCGTGCGTGCTGGCGGCGCGGACGGGAGCGGTGTTCGCCCTGGACGGCTGACGTGGCCCGGTTGACAGCAGGTGCAGGGGCCTGCCCGCGCGGGAGATGCCCACCTGCCGCAGGCTGCGCAGGCCCGGCCGGTGAGCGGCCGACGCCCGCGCGGACGAGATCATTTCGGTCACGCTGGGGCAGCGCAGCTCCGGCAGGAGACTCACCCCCGTCACGTCCGCCCGGCCTCGCAATCCGCAGTACCCCACGGTCCGGTTGGCTTGTCAGGGACACCGCGGGGGAGGCGCCAGCGGGCGCCCGGAAGCGCGCCCCCGGCCGGGGCGTCCCCCGCGCCGCCACCGGGCGAAGGGGCCGGCAGCCCACCGGGGCGCGGGCCCCGGCGCCCCACTCACCGGGCCCCGCGGCCCTACAACGGAGGCCCTCCGCCTCCCAGGCCCTGCGTCCCACTCACCGGGCCCCGCGCCCCTACGCGAGGGGTCCTACACCGAAGACCTCCGCCCTCCAGGCCCGGAACTCCACTCACGGGCCCGCCACGCCGTGGTCGCCCGGTGCGGCATCCCCCACGCGTTCCAGCAACGCCACCGGGAGGCGGTCGAAGAGGTCCGCGGCGCGTACCCGGCCGGTGAACTCGCGGTCCGGGTGCGGGGTCAGCGCGTCGGTCCAGCGTCCGGGGGGCAGGGTGAGCGCGGTGTCGCGCCAGCCGCCGGCCTCCGCCAGGCGCAGCGACAGGCGGGTCACCGCGGTGACCACCTCTCCGGAGCGGGCGAACGCCAGGCAGTGCGCCGCCGCCGGTCCCTCGGCGGTGAGCGGCGTGTACGTCGCCGAGTCGCCGAAGACGTCGGGCCGCCGCGCGCGCAGCGCCAGCGCGGCCCGGGTCACCGCACCCTTGTCACCGGGGTCGTCCGGCGGGGGGAACCCGGCCGGCCGCCGGTTGTCGGGGTCGACCAGCGCCCGGTACTCGCCCTCGGTGCCCTGGTAGAGGTCCGGCACGCCGGGCATCGTCAGGTGGACCAGAGCCGTCCCCAGCACGTTCGCCCGGATGGCGGGTTCGAGGTCCCGGCGCAGGGCGGCGACGTGCTCCCCGGGCGCCCCGCACGGTCCCGCCGTGACGAAGGCGGCCACCGCCTCCTCGTACGCGGGTTCCTGCTCGGTCCAGCTCGTGTACAGCCCGGCCTCGCGCACATGCTTCAGCAGGGCTTCCCGCACCCGGTCGGGGTCCGCCGGGCCCAGTCCGAACACCGTCTGCCAGGCCGCCCACGCCAGCTGGGCGTCGGGGACGCCCTTGCCGGTGTGCGTCACCTCGGTCAGCACGTCCGCCCAGCGCCGCGGGGACTCGGTGAGCACGGCCAGCGCTGCCCGTACGTCCGCGCTGCGCTTGGTGTCGTGCGTCGACACGGCGGTTCCGGTGGCGGGCCAGTCGCGCTGCACGCGCGCGCAGTAGGCGTGGAAGTCCTCCGGGCGGACGCCGGGGCTGCCCGGGTCGCCGCCCACCTCCGTCGCCGACAGCAGCGGCACATAGCGGTAGAACGCCGTGTCCTCGACGGACTTCGCGCGCAACGCCGAGGACGTCTGCGCGAACCGGGTCCGGAACTCCACGTGCTCCGGCCCGTCCCCGGCGCGCCCCAGCACCAGGTCCCGTACGACGTCGACGGCGCCGGCCTCCTCGGGCACCGTGAAGGCCAGCCGGGCCTCGGCCGCCGCCTCCTCGGTGACGACACGGGCCGCGTCACCGGACTCGTAGGGCCGGTAGACCTCCATCCGGACCAGGAGTTCCTGGAGCGCGGTGCGCAGCGCCCAGGGTGCCCGGTCGCGCAGCGCGGGGTCGGGTGAGGTGGCGCACAGCCGGCTGGTCAGCCGGGTCAGCCGGTCGGTCTCGGCGGCCAGCTCGTGCGTGAGGACCTTGTACGCGGCCCGCCGTACCGTCGCCGCCCAGTCACCGCCACGGTCGGTCTGCGGGGCCGCGAACCGCCGGTACTGCCCGAGGAGCTCGCCGGCCCCGGCGCGGTCGGTGAAGAGGCCGTCGACGTAGCGCAGGGCGTCGTAGCCCGTGGTGCCCGCGACCGGCCAGGAGGCGGGCAGCTCCTCCCCGTCGGCGAGGATCTTCTCCACGACCGTCCAGCGGCCGCCGCTCGCCTCGTGCAGCCGGCGCAGATACGTGTCGGGGTCCGCGAGGCCGTCGGGGTGGTCGACGCGCAGTCCGTCGACGACACCCTCGTGGAGCAGGGAGAGGATCTTGGCGTGGGTGGCCTCGAACACCTCGGGGTCCTCCACGCGCACCCCGATCAGCTCGGAGATGCTGAAGAACCGCCGGTAGTTCAGTTCCGTACGGGCCAGCCGCCACCACACCGGGCGGTACCACTGGGCGTCCAGGAGCTGCGGCAGCGGCAGGTCCGCGGTGCCCTCGCGCAGTGGGAACGCGTGGTCGTGGTAGCGCAGGACGTCGCCGTCGACCCGCAGGGCGCCGATCTCCTCGCCGAGCGGGCCGCCGAGCACCGGCAGCAGCACCTGGCCGCCCTGCGCCTCCCAGTCGATGTCGAACCAGCGCGCGTACGGCGACTTGGGGCCCTCCCGCAGCAGACCCCACAGGGCGCGGTTGTGGCGCGGGGACATCGCCATGTGGTTCGGCACGATGTCCACCACCAGGCCGAGTCCGTGCTCCCGCGCGGTCCGGGACAGCGCGCGCAGTCCTTCCTCGCCCCCGAGCTCCTCGCGCACGCGCGCGTGGTCCACGACGTCGTAGCCGTGCGCCGAGCCCGGGACCGCCTCCAGGACGGGGGACAGGTGCAGGTGCGAGACGCCGAGCGAGGCCAGGTACGGCACGGCCGCCGCCGCGGCGGCGAACGGGAACTCGGGCTGCAGCTGGAGCCGGTAGGTGGCCGTGGGCGCGCCGCCGCCCCCGGCCACCGGGTCAGGTCGCTCAGATGTCATGCAGACCTACGTACCCGCCCCGGCGCCTTTCGTGTCACCGTGTGCGCAATCGTTCCCCGCGGGCGTCTCCACCCCTCCCGCGTGATCCGGCCCGCGCCCCCGTGGGAGGGCCCGGGCCGATCGCGCCTACACGGGCCGCTGCAGCACCACCATGCTGCGTTCCACCAGCGTCAGCCGGTCCCCGGCGGCCACCTTCCGGCCCTCGTCCGCGGGCACCCCGTCGGTGGCGGCGGTGTCGACCACGACCTGCCACTGGCGGCCGTGGTTGACCGGCACCACGAACTCCAGCGTCTCGGGCGAGGCGTTGAACATCAGCAGGAACGAGTCGTCGGTGATGCGCTCCCCGCGCACTCCGGGCTCCGAGATCGCGTTCCCGTTGAGGAACACCGACAGCGCAGAGGCCTGCGTCGAGTCCCAGTCCCGCTGGGCCATCTCCTTGCCCTCCGGGGTGAACCAGGCGATGTCCGACAGCTCGTCGTGAGTGCCCTCCACGGGCCGCCCGTGGAAGAAGCGGCGGCGGCGGAAGACCGGGTGGTCCCGGCGCAGCCGCACGATCGCGCGGGTGAAGTCCAGCAGCTCACCGCCCGGCTCGTCGGCGTCCGGCCACTGCACCCAGGCCAGCTCGCTGTCCTGGCAGTAGGCGTTGTTGTTGCCGTGCTGCGTGCGCGCGACCTCGTCGCCGTGGCTGATCATCGGCACGCCCTGGGACAGCATCAGCGTGGCGATGAAGTTGCGCATCTGCCGGGCCCGCAGTTCCAGCACGGCGGGATCGTCGGTGTCGCCCTCGGCCCCGCAGTTCCAGGACCGGTTGTGGCTCTCGCCGTCCCGGTTGTCCTCGCCGTTGGCCTCGTTGTGCTTGTCGTTGTAGGAGACGAGGTCGTGCAGGGTGAAGCCGTCGTGGCAGGTCACGAAGTTGATCGAGGCCAGCGGGCGGCGGCCGTCGTCCTGGTACAGGTCGGAGGAGCCGGTCAGCCGGGAGGCGAACTCGGCGAGCGCCCGCGGCTCACCGCGCCACAGGTCCCGCACGGTGTCGCGGTACTTGCCGTTCCACTCGGTCCACAGCGGCGGGAAGTTGCCCACCTGGTAGCCGCCCTCGCCGACGTCCCACGGTTCGGCGATCAGCTTCACCTGGGAGACGACCGGGTCCTGCTGCACCAGGTCGAAGAACGACGACAGCCGGTCGACCTCGTGGAACTGCCGGGCGAGCGTCGCCGCGAGGTCGAAGCGGAAGCCGTCGACGTGCATCTCGGTGACCCAGTACCGCAGCGAGTCCATGATCAGCTGAAGGACGTGCGGGGACCGCATGAGCAGGGAGTTCCCGGTGCCCGTGGTGTCCATGTAGTACTGCTGGTCGTCGGTGAGCCGGTAGTACTGCGGGTTGTCGAGGCCCTTGAAGGACAGCGTCGGGCCCAGGTGGTTGCCCTCGGCGGTGTGGTTGTACACGACGTCGAGAATGACCTCGATGCCGGCCTCGTGCAGCGCCCGGACCGCCGACTTGAACTCCAGGACCTGCTGGCCGCGGTCGCCCCAGGAGGCGTACGCGTTGTGCGGGGCGAAGAAGCCGATGGTGTTGTAGCCCCAGTAGTTGTTGAGGCCCATGTCCACCAGCCGGTGGTCGTTCACGAACTGGTGTACGGGCATCAGCTCCAGCGCCGTGACACCCAGCTCGGTCAGGTGTTCGATGATGGCCGGGTGGGCGAGCGCCGCGTACGTGCCGCGCAGTTCCTCCGGCAGTCCGGGGTGGCGCATGGTGAGGCCCTTGACGTGGGCCTCGTAGATCACCGTGTGGTGGTACTCCGTGCGCGGCCGCCGGTCGTCGCCCCAGTCGAAGTAGGGGTTGACCACGACCGAGGTCATCATGTGCGGCGCGGAGTCGAGATCGTTGCGCTCGTCGGGGGTGTCGAAGTGGTAGCCGTAGACCTCCTCGCCCCACTGGACGGACCCGCTGATCGCCCGCGCGTACGGGTCGAGCAGCAGTTTCGCCGGGTTGCAGCGCAGACCGCGCTCGGGGGCGAAGGGGCCGTGCACACGGAATCCGTACCGCTGTCCCGGCATGACACCGGGCAGGTAGGCGTGCCGCACGAACGCGTCGCTCTCGCGCAGCTCCACCGCCGTCTCCGAGCCGTCGTCGTGCAACAGACACAGCTCTACTCGGTCCGCGGCCTCGGTGAAGACCGCGAAGTTGGTGCCGGCGCCGTCGTACGTGGCACCGAGTGGATATGCCTCTCCAGGCCAGACCTGCATGTATTGGACTCTTTCAGCTGTAGCGCGCTGCCGGGGTGCCTTGCTTCCGAGTGTCCAGGAAAGAGATGGAACCACCTATGACTTACGTCCCTCTTACCCAATGACCAGTGCGTACGGCGCTCTATCGGGTGCCGTGTGCCGAACATGTGGGGCAAAACGTACTCCCGGGGACTTTGGGGGAGTAGGGGGAAGATGTGCGCAAGATAGTGCACCGCCACCTGGGCAAGGTGGTGGCCGGTGCGGCCGTCGCGGTCGCCGGGACCGCCGTGATGGTCGGGATCACCCTGCCGGGCACGGCGGGGGCCGACGAGGCGGGGGGCGCCGGTCAGGGCGGCCGGTCCGCACAGCAGCAGGCGGGCCAGGAACAGGCCGCCGTCAAGCCCGGTGTGGTCGAGCAGGCGCCGGCCCAGACCGAGCGGGGCACGGGCCGGGACCCGCTGACCGACGACGAGGTGGAGCGCGTCGAGAAGCTCGCCGTGAACCGGCAGCTGTTCGACTCCAGCGAGGACGTCGAGGGCGCCCGCGGCCCGCAGCGGCTCGGCGTCGACCTCGCCGAGCCCGAGGACGCCGAGGTGGACGACCCGAACGCGCCGCGGCGCGCCGAGGTGTCGTTCTACGACTACCGCGACGACACCCTCGTCACCAGGACCGTCGACCTCGGCACCGGCAAGGTCGTGGAGAGCGGCACCCAGCACGGCGTCCAGCCGCCGCTGAGCCGGGCCGAGAACGCCGAGGCCGCCGCGCTCCTGATCGCCGACCCGCTCGGCGCGGGCCTGAAGGCGGACTACAAGGACGCCATCGGCAAGGAGCTCACCTCCCCGGACCAGCTGCTGCTCAACGGCGCGGTCTACCGGGCGGCACCGGGCGCCCAGCCCGCCGTCCTCGACAAGTGCGGCGAGCACCGCTGCGTGCGGCTGTTCCCGAAGGCCAAGAACGGGCCGTGGTTCGACGCCAGGTCCCTGGTGATCGACCTCAGCGCCCGCAAGGTCGCCCGGCTCGACCGCGGCTGAGCCGCCCCCATCCACCTCTCGACCTGCTACTCCGGCAAGGGAGTCACCTCTTCATGCGCGTCAACAGAATCGGTCGTGTCCGCAGGGGGGCGGCCGTGGGCTTCTCACTGGCCGCGCTCGCCGCCGGTGCCACGACGGCTGCGGGACCGGCCGTCGCCCAGCCGAAGGCCGCCCCCGCGGCCGCCGCCGACTGCAGCGCCGCCTACCGCATCGAGCAGACGCTCTCCAGCGGCACGACCTGGCGGATGTGCTGGCACTACAACAGCAAGGCCGGGCTCGTCCTGGAGGACATCTCCTACCAGCCCAAGGGTGAGACCAAGCCGATCAAGGTGCTCAACAGTGCCAGGCTCGCCCAGATCGACGTCCCCTACGACGACGGAAGCGTCGAGTACGACGACCTGACGGGCTTCGGCTTCGCGCAGGGCCTGGTCAACCTGGCGTCGGGCGAGTGCCCCGGCGGCACCATCAAGACCGTCAAGGTCCCCGACGCCTGGGACCCCGAGCACCCGGACGTCAAGGGCCTGTGCACCACGACCCGCTCCCGGGGCCACGCCTACCGCATGCAGGGTGACTCCGCGAACAAGGTCTTCCAGGCCCAGGGCAAGGACCTGCTCGTCTACACGGTCAACCAGGTCGGCTGGTACGAGTACATGACCGAGTGGCGTTTCCAGGACGACGGCACGATCAACATGAACGTCGGCGCGACCGGCAGCCTCAGCTACGAGGACTACGACGCCGGTGACGGCCGCGGCTGGCCCATCGGCAAGGGCGCCAAGGCCTACGCCACCAGCCACAGCCACAACGTCTTCTGGCGCCTGGACTTCGGCCTCGACGGCTCCTCCAAGGCCAAGGTCGAGCAGTACGACTCGAAGGTCACGGCGCGCGCCGCCGGCCAGGAGGCGCCGACCAACAAGACCACCCGCACCAAGATCACCAAGGAGCTCGCGGGGGACACCAGGCCCTACCGCTGGTGGCGCGTGGTCAGCGCGACCGGCAAGAACAAGGACGGGCACGCGCGGTCGTACGAGATCGTCCAGGGGCCCACGACCCGCTACCCGGGACGCAGCTTCACCAAGCACGACATCTTCGTCACCCAGTACAACAAGTGCGAGCAGTACGCCAGCAACAACCCGGGCAACTGTCCCGCCCCGGCGGGCAAGTCGGTCGACAAGTGGGTCAACGGGCAGACCCTCACCCACCCCGTGGTCTGGATGAACGTGGGCTTCCACCACATCGCCCGGGACGAGGACCAGCAGCCCATGCCGATCCACTGGCAGGGCTTCTCCATCGCCCCGCGTGACGTCACCGCCATGAATCCGCTCACTCCCGCCGAGCTGGCGTCGCAGAACGGACACTGGCAGCCCGGCAGTTGAGAAACGACCTGTCCATCCGGCTGCACCGCCGACCGCTCCCGGAGTACCCTTCCTTGATCGTTGGGACGGGTAGAGCTCGGGGGAGCGGAAGGCGGTGCACGGGTGGGCTCGGGAGGGCTGGAGCTGCCCCCTGGTGACGAGGGTCACGAGGGGAACTCCGCAGACGTCCCGCCCGGCACGGTGTCCCTGGCCCGGCCGATGGACGCGGGTGCCATCGGTCCGGAGCTGGACTGGGACGCCGACGCCTGGCGCGAGGTGCGTACGCGCGCCCAGCGGGCCGGCCGGGCCTACATCTGGCTGAATCTCGTCGAACAGCGGCTGCGTGCCGTCGTGGCCGCCGTTCTGCGCCCCGTCTACGAACCCGTCCACGGTGACGAGTGGGTGGTCGCCGCGGCCGGGCCCGCCGGTCAGGAGTGGGTGCAGCGCGCCGTCGCCGTACGCGAAGTCAGCCGCCGCAAGGGGTACTTGCTCGACCCGGCCGACGACAACGTCCTCAGCTTCCTCACGCTGCCGCAGCTGCGCGAGCTGATGGTGCAGCACTGGCCGTGCTTCGAGCCCTACTTCGACGAGCGCCGCGACGTCGAACTCGCCCTGGACGAGCTGGAGGTCACCCGCAACGTCGTCTCGCGCAACCGGGCGCTGTCCGAGGCCGTCCTCGGCCAGGCCGAACGCGCCTCCGCCAAGCTGCTGGAGATGCTCGGCACCGGCAGGGACGTGCCGTCCGCGCGCCGGCTGCCGGTCGACGCGGTCGAGAACCTCGTCGGCGACCGGTTCGCGGACGTGGTCGCCGTGCACTCCGACCGGGTCCGGCTCATGCGCCAGTTCCCCGCGGAGGACCTGTTCGCCAGTGCCCGCCGGCTCGACGCGGTCGGCATCGGACTCAACCTGCTCGTGCAGAACTTCTCCGGCCGGCGGCTGGTGCGGCTGGCCGAGTCGGGCTGCCGGGTGCGGCTGCTGTTCCTCAACCCCGCCTCCAGCGCGGTCAAGCGGCGTGAGCGGGAACTCGGCATGAAACGCGGCGAGTTGAGCCGCTCGGTGGAGATGAACATCCTGCACATGCGCCGCGTCCGCTCCCGGCTGCGCGACCCCGGCGCCTTCGAGATCCAGGTATACGACGAGACCCCCCGCTTCACGGCCTACCTCGTCGACGGCGACGGCTCGGACGGTGTCGCGGTGGTGCAGTCCTATCTGCGGCGGGCGCGCGGCATGGAGGCACCGGTGCTGGTGCTGCGCGGTGGCAGCCGCGTGGTCAAGCCGGGCGACGTGGACGACAGCGGGCTTTTCCCGACATATCGCGAGGAGTTCGAGGTGGCCTGGGCGGATTCGCGCCCTGTGTCCTGACCTGTTCCGGTTCCCGCTCGTTCCTGTTCCCGTTCCGGTTCCCCGTGCCGCTCCTCTGCCCGTGCCGTCCTCTGCCCGTGCCGCTCCCCTGCTTGTTCCCGGCCCCGCTCCGTTGCCTGTTCCCTTGCCTGTTCCCGGGCCCCGATTCGCTTTCTCGGGCCCGGTGGTGGCAGGCGGCCGGCCGATTGTCAGTGGCCCGTGGGAAGGTGGAGGCCACTGGGGGGAAAGCACCACCGAGAAGGGGGGCCGCCGATGGGCTGGCACCAGGAGCTGCTGGTCGGCTTCGACCTGGAGACCACGGGTACCGATCCGCGCGTGGCACGGATCGTCACGGCAGCCGTGATCGAGGTCAGAGGCGGACAGCCCATGGGGCACCGTGAATGGCTCGCGGACCCGGGCGTGGAGATCCCGGCTGACGCGGTGGCCGTCCACGGGATCAGCAACGAACGAGCCGCCGGCGAGGGCAGACCGGCCGACCAGGTCGCCGACGCCCTCGCGGACGTCCTCGTGGCGTACTGGAAGGCGGGCGTCCCGGTCGTCGCCTACAACGCGGCCTTCGACCTGAGCCTGCTCGCCGCCGAACTGCGCCGCCATCACCTGCCGTCCCTGCGCGATCGCCTGGGCGGCGGCCTCGACCCCGCCCCGGTCATCGACCCGTACACCATCGACCGCTGGGCCGACCGCTACCGCCGCGGCAAGCGCAACCTGGAGGCGGTCTGCACGGAGTACGGCGTCGCGCTCGACTCCGCCCACGACGCCTCGGCCGACGCCCTCGCCGCCGCGCGGCTGGCCGGCGCGATAGCCGTCCGCCACCCGAAGGTAGCGGCCCTCGGCCCGGCGGAACTGCACCGCCGCCAGATCGAGTGGTACGCCGAATGGGCGGCGGACTTCCAGGACTTCCTGCGCCGCAAGGGCGACCCGACGGCGGTCGTCGACGGGGTGTGGCCGCTGCGGGAGTTGGCGGACGAGCCGGCCTGACCCGGACGCCGTCCGGCTGGCAGCCGCGCGAGCCGCCCGGCCCGGCGCGGCCGGTACGGAGCGACTGCCCGCGGCCGTTCCTCAGAACGGGTACCAGCGCACCGTCTCGTCGCCGTCCCGCAGGGACGCCACCCGTCGCTCGAACTCGGCCCGCGCCTTCGGGTTGGCGGGCGCGTGCTGGGCGACCCACGCGCAGCTGGCCGTCTCGCGCGCGCCGCGCAGCACCCGGCAGCCCTCCCAGTCGCGCACGTCCCAGCCGTACGCCTCGGTGAAGGAGTCGTAGGCCGCGGCCGGCAGACCGTAGCGGTCCCGGGACAGGGCCATCACCACCAGGTCGTGCTCGCGCAGGTCGGCGGAGAAGGTCTCCAGGTCGACCAGGACCGGGCCGTCCGGGCCGACGTGCACATTGCGGGGCAGCGCGTCGCCGTGGATCGGACCGGGCGCCAGCCGCGGGGTGAGCGCGGCCGCGGCCGCGGCGAAACCGTCGCGGCGCTCGCGCAGATACGCCGCGTCCGCGGGGTCCACGGCGTCGCCGGCGAGCCGGAGCCAGCGCTCCACCCCGCCCAGCAGCTCGCGCGGCGGCAGTGCGAGAGCCCCGGGTGGGGGGAGGGGCAGCGCGTGCACCGACCGCAGCAGTTCGGCCAGATCCCGCGGTGCGGCGGGCCGTACGGCCTCGGGCAGCCGGTGCCACACGGTCACCGGGTGTCCCTCGACCAGCCGCGCCCGGGGGTCGGCCGCCCGCACCGCGGGCACGCCCGCTCCCGCGAGCCACACCGCGACGGCCAGCTCCCGGCGTGCCCGGTCCAGGAGTTCGGCGTCGCGGCCCACCTTCACGACCAGGTCACCGACGGCGAACACCGCGTTCTCGCCCAGGGCGAGCAGCCGCGCGTCACCCGCCGGACCGGGCAGTACCTCCGCCGCCGCCAGTACGTCCCGCGCCCGCGTCTCGTCCATCGTCCGCCTCTCCGTCCTGTCCGTCCGGCCGTCCGGTGCCTCTGGTCCGTCCGGTCCGCCCGTCCCTCGTCCGTCCGGGCGGTCCGCCCGCCCGGTCGGTTCGCTCGGCCCGTCCGACAGGTCCGGCTTGTCCCGGACCCGGGTGCCGGGTTTCCGCCATCCGTCGGCCAGTCTGGCATTCCCACAGGTCGGGGCGTGTGCGCGGTCCCTTGACGAGTCGTCGGGCCTTCACGACCATGACGGAGGCCCGCCGGACGGGGATCGTCACGACCCGCGCGAAGGAGCACATCACGTGACCAAGGAGCACATCAGGTGACTCTGGTGACGGCGACGAAGCGGTCGGTGCCCGGCGCGCCGCGCGCCGACGGAGACCGGCGGCCCACCGGACACGGCGCCTGGTTCCTGGTGCTGCCCGCGCTGGTCCCGATCCTCCTGCTGAGCGTGGGCCCGCTGCTCTACGCGATCCTGCTCGCGTTCACCGACTCCCAGTCCGGCCGCACCGAACCCACCCGGTGGATCGGCGCCCTCAACTTCCAGGACCTGCTGCACGACACGCTGTTCTGGGAGTCGTTCCGGATCGGACTGGTCTGGGCGGTCGGCGTGAGCGTGCCGCAGTTCCTGCTGGCCCTCGGCCTCGCCCTGCTGCTCAACGAGGACCTGCGGCTGAGAGGGGTGGCCCGTGCTCTGGCGATCGTTCCGTGGGCGATGCCCGAGGTCGTCGTCGGCATCATGTGGCGGCTCGTCTACACCCCCGACGCGGGCGTCCTCAACGAGACGCTCCGCGACCTCGGACTCGGTGACGGCCGGGACTGGCTGAGCGGCCTGTCCACCGCCCTGCCCGCGGTGATCGTGGTCGGTGTCTGGGCGGGCATGCCCCAGACGACGGTCGCACTGCTAGCCGGGCTGCAGAACACCCCGCGCGAACTGCACGAGGCGGCCGCCATGGACGGCGCGGGCGCCTGGCGCCGCTTCCGCACGGTCACCTGGCCCGCCCTCAGACCGGTCGCCCTGTCGATCACCGCACTCAACTTCATCTGGAACTTCAACTCGTTCGCCCTGGTCTACGTCCTCACCAGCGGGGGGCCCGGCGGCCGTACCCGGCTGCCCATGCTCTTCGCCTACGAAGAGGCGTTCCGCTACGGCCAGTTCGGGTATGCGGCGGCGATGGGCTGTGTCATGGTCGCGGTCGTCTCGGTGCTGCTCGCGTTCTTCCTGGCCGGCCGGCTCCGGGCGGGTGACGACGCGTGAGGACCAGCGGACGGGCCCGCGCCGGACAGTATCTGGCGCTGCTCGCCTATCTCGTCTTCCTCGCCTTCCCGTTCCTCTGGCTGGTCTCCACCGCGTTCAAGTCGCCGCGCGAGCTGGGCAGTCTGCACCCCACCTGGATTCCACGGCACCCCACCCTCGACAACTTCCGGCAGGCCTTCGACGAACAGCCGCTGCTGCACGCGGCGCTCAACTCCCTGCTCGCCGCCGTCGCGGCCGCCCTGCTCGCCGTCCTCCTCGCGATCGGGCCGGCGTACGTCATGGCCCGCCACCGCACCCCGCTGGCTCGGGCGGCGACCGGCTGGGTGGTCGTCAGCCAGGCGTTCCCCCTGGTCCTGGTGATCATCCCGCTGTTCCTGGTGCTGAAGAACCTGCGGCTGATCAACTCCCTGCCCGGGCTGGTCGCGGTGTACGTGGTGTGGGCGCTGCCCTTCGCGCTGTGGATGCTCGTGGGGTACGTGCGGGCCGTGCCGGCCGAACTGGAGGAGGCGGCGGCCGTCGACGGGGCCGGGCGGGTGCGGACGCTGGTCTGGGTGACCGCGCCGCTGCTCGCGCCGGGACTGGTGGCGACGGGGCTGTTCGCGTTCGTCACCGCGTGGAACGAGTTCTTCTTCGCGCTGGTGCTGCTCAAGACGCCGGAGAAGCAGACCCTGCCGGTCGTCCTCACACATTTCATCGGTGCGGAGGGCGTCGCGGACCTCGGGCCCCTGGCCGCGGCCGCGTTCCTCGCCACGCTGCCCTCGCTGGTCGTCTTCGCGGTCATCCAGAAGCGGATCACGGGCGGCATGCTCACCGGGGCGGTGAAGAGCTGATGCGCCTCAGAGCCGGACACCTTCTGACCCTCGTGCTGGCGCTGCTGCTGGCGGGCTGCACGGGCGACGGCGGTGACCGGTCCGGCGGCCGGATCACCCTCCGTTTCCAGTCCCTGGCCTGGCAGGAGGAGTCCGTCCGGGCCAACAAGGATCTGGTGGGGGAGTGGAACGCCACCCACCCGGACATCAAGGTCGAGTACGTCCAGGGCAGTTGGGACAGTGTCCACGACCAGCTCCTGACCTCCTTCGAGGGCGGCGAGGCACCGGACATCATCCATGACGCCTCGGACGACCTCGCCGACTTCGCGTACGGCGGGTATCTCGCCGATCTGCGCGAGCTGCTGCCCGCGCGGCTCAAGGCCGACATCCCGCAGCGAAGTTGGCGGACGGCCACCTTCGGGGACGGCGTCTACGGCGTGCCGTTCCTTCAGGAGCCGCGCGTGCTGATCGCCAACGCGACCTGGCTGAGGAGGTCAGGGGTACGGATACCCACCCCCGAACGGCCGTGGAGCTGGGCGGAGTTCCGGCGGATCACCAGGGAGCTGAGCGGCCCGGGCCGGTACGGCGTGGCCTGGCCGCTCAAGGAGCCGGTCTCCGCCACGCTCAACCTGTCGCTGTCGGCCGGCGGGCAACTGTTCCACCGCGGCCCGGACGGCCGGGTCCAGGTCCGCTTCGAGGCGGCCGACGAGGTGGTGCCGCGCACCGTACGCGACCAGGTCCGCACCGACCACAGCGCGCCGGGATCGACCCTGGGCAGCGGCGGCTCCGACACCCTGCCCGGGTTCTTCGGCGGCAGGTACGCCATGGTCCCGCTCGGGTTCTCCTACCGGCAGCAGATCGCGCAGCAGGCGCCGAAGGGGTTCGACTGGCAGGTGCTGCCCGCTCCGGCCGGCGCGGACGGACTGACCCAGGGCGTCAGCCCGCAGACCCTGTCCATCGCCGAGGACAGCCCGCACAAGAGGGCGGCCGCCGCGTTCGTCGACTTCCTGCTGCGGCCCCGCAACATGGTCCGGCTGGCCCTCGGCGACTGGATGCTGCCCACCGGCACCCAGGCCCTGCGGGACCCCGCCCTGCACACCGCCAAGGACGGCTGGGTCACCGGCACCGCACTCGCCGGCCGGCTGCGGTCGGCGCCCGCACAGTCCGTCCGCGGTTACCCGGAGTGGAAGGACAAGGTCGCCACACCCGCCTTCCAGGAGTACTACAGCGGAGCCATCGGACTCGACGAGCTGCGCGGACGCCTGGAGAAGGACGGCAACCTGGTACTGGACCGCTACCAGCGCTGAGCGCCGGCCAGGGCACGGCGGGACCGGCGCGACGCCACCCGTCGCCGGACAGCTGAATCTGGCCGGCACCTGAGCGTGTCCGACACCCGAGCGTGCTCGACATCCGAGCGTGTCCGATACCTGGGCGTGGCCGACATCCGCGCGTGTCCGACACCTGAGCATGGCCGACACCTGAGCGTGCCCGACATCCGAGCGCGGCCGACTCCCGAGCGCGGCCGAAGCCCGCACGGGTGAGGGCCCGTTGGCTCCCCCGGAGACCAACGGACCCTCGTTCGGTGGCGGGTCGGATCCTCCGGCCCGCTGGCGGTTCAGACGCCCAGCCGCTCGCCCTCGTCGTTCCGCACGGCGGGCGCGACGGCCTCCGCCGACTCGTCGTGCGTCAGGTCCGGCAGCCGGTGCAGCCACTTCGGCAGGTACCAGTTGCGCTCACCGAGCAGCGCCATGACCGCCGGGAGCAGCACACCCCGGATGATCGTCGCGTCGATGAGCACCGCGGCCGCGAGACCGACACCCATCTGCTTCATGGACTGCATCGACAGCGTCCCGAAGATCGCGAACACGGCGACCATGATGACCGCGGCGCTGGTGACGACACCCGCCGTGGTGACCACACCGTGCCGGATCGCGTCGTTGGTGGTCCGGCCCCGCAGACGCGCCTCGCGGATACGGGAGACCACGAACACGTGGTAGTCCATCGACAGGCCGAACAGGATCACGAAGAGGAACAGCGGCAGCCAGGTGATGATGGCGCCGACACCCTCCGCGCCCACCAGGGACGCGCCCCAGCCGTGCTGGAAGACCGCCACGAGGATGCCGTAGGCCGCGCCCACCGACAGCAGGTTCAGCACGATCGACGTGATCGCGATCGTCAGCGAGCGGAACGACAGCAGCATCAGCAGGAAGGCGAAGACGACGACGAACGCGAACACCGGGACGACCGCGCCGGCCAGCTGGTCGTTGAAGTCGTGCGAACCGGCGACCTGTCCGGAGATGGGCGCCTCGACGCCGTCGACCCGGCCGAGGGTGGCCGGCCGTACCTCGTCGCGCAGCTTCTCCAGGCTGGCGCCCGCCCTGTCCAGGTCGGAGCCGCCGACCAGCGGGACGTACACGAAGGCGATGTTCTGCCTGTCGTGCAGCTTGATCTCGACCGGGCCGCGCGAGGCGCCCGAACTGATCGCCCGGTCACGGAAGTCGGCCAGCGCGGACTTCACCTCGGGCGCGTTGATGTCCTTGGCCCGGACGACGACCTCGGCCGGCTCGGAGCCGCCCGGGAAGGCGTCGTTGACCCGGTTGTAGGTGCCCACGATGGGCAGCGAGTCGCCGAACTCCTGGTCCAGCGTGAGGTTCTGGGTCTTCATGCCGATCGCGGGAGCGGCGATCGCCAGCAGCGCGCCGGCCGCCACCAGGACACAGACCAGGGGCTTGGCGAGCACGCCCTTGAGGACGGCCGTCCAGAACCTGCTGTCCCGGGCGGCCTTGCGGCGCCGCTTGAGGAACGGAAGGCGGCCCCGCTCGACCCGCTCGCCCAGCAGGGAGAGCAGCGCCGGAAGCACGGTCACCGACCCGACCATGGCGACCGCCACGACCATCAGGGAGGCCAGGCCCATCGCCTCGAACTCGGCGAGCCCGGTGAACAGCATGCCCGCCATCGCCACGCACACCGTGACTCCGGAGACGACGATCGCGCGTCCACTGGTGGCGGCGGCGATCCGCAGCGCCGTCTGCGCGTCCCGGCCGGCCTCGCGCTCCTCCCGCTCACGGCGCAGGTAGAACAGGCAGTAGTCGACACCGACGGCCAGGCCGACCAGGAGCATCACGGAGTTCGCGGTGTCGCTCATCGGCATCACATGGCTGACGACGCCCATCAGACCCATCGTCGCCATGATCGCGGTGACCGCCAGGGCCACCGGCAGCAGCGCCGCGACCAGCGCGCCGAAGGCGATGAGCAGAATGCCGAGGGCCACCGGTACGGCGGACAGCTCGGCCTTCTGGAAGTCGTCCCCGAACGCGTCGTCGAACGTCTTCATCATGCTGGCGCCGCCGATCTCCTCGATCCGCAGCGACCCGTGCGCCTTCCGCACCCCCTCGACGGCCTTCAGCACCGGCTCGACCCGCTCGCCCGCGGTGTCCGCGTCGCCGCGCATGTCGAACTGCACCAGCGCGCTGCGGCCGTCCTTCGAGATCGTCTTCGTGTCGTAGGGCGAGGTCACGTCCGTGACCTCGCCGGTCCCCTCGACCGCCCGGACGACCGCGGTGACCGCGGACCTGAACTCGGCGTCGGTGGACGTGAGGCCCGCGTCCTTCGCCTGGACGAGCACCGTCTCACTGGCCGGCTCGACGATCCCGGCGTCCTCGACGATCTTGGCCGCGGTGTGCGTCTCGCCCTTGAGCTGGTCGCTGTCCTTGACGTCGACCCGGCCCGCCGCCGAACCGAGTCCCATCGCCAGGACGACGAACAGCACCCAGATGCCGACCGCCGCCCAGCGGTGCCGGGCGCTCCAGCCGCCGGCTCGGGCCGCGATGCCCCGTACCCGCGTATTGCCGTTCCCCATGACGGGCCTGCCCCCTCGTGTGCCGTGACAGCCGCCTGCCGCCACTTCCACTTCGAAGGTATGGGCCCGATAAAGCCATCTCCTCCTGCTGCCCGACGACCTGCCCGGGCCCCGGCTCATCCCCTCGGGCCCCGCTCCCTCACCACTGGGGAGGACCCTGACCCCTTACATCTATCCGGCCGCCTCGGGGACGGTGATCAGGGTGCCCACTCCGGCGGTCCGGGCCCCGGCCGCTCTAAGGTGAGTGGATGACGACGACGTACGCGGCCCTGCTGCGCGGGATCAACGTGGGCGGCAACAAGAAGCTCCCGATGGCCGAACTGCGCGCGGTCCTGGAAGCCCTCGGGCACGAATCCGTAGGTACCTATCTGCAGAGCGGGCAGGCCGTGTTCACCAGCGCCCACGGCGACGAGGAGTCGCTCGCCGGCGAACTGGGCCAGGCGATCGAGAAGCGCTTCGGGTTCACGGTCGACGTCATCGTGCGCGACCACGCCTATCTCAGGGCGATCGCCGACGACTGTCCGTTCCCGGCCGCCGACCTGGAGCCGAAACAGCTCCACGTCACGTACTTCTCCTCGCCCGTCGGACCCGAGCGGTTCGCCGGCGTCGACCGGGCCGCCCACCTCCCGGAGGACTTCCGGCTCGGCGACCGCGCGCTGTACCTGTACGCCCCCGACGGCCTGGGCCGCTCCAAGCTCGCCGAGCAGCTCGCCAAGCCCCGGATCACCAAGGGGCTGATCGCCACCAGCCGCAACTGGAACACCGTCCTGAAGCTCGTGGAGCTGACCCGACCCGTCTGACGGCCGTCCCCCCGCCTGTGGGAGGCTCCTGGCATGCGCTACATCATCATCGGGGCCGGGGCGGTGGGCGGCACCGTCGGCGGACGGCTCGCGGGTTCGGGCCACGAGGTCGTCCTGGTCGCGCGCGGCGCGCAGTACACCGCCCTGCGGGACGGCGGACTGCGGCTGACCGTGCCGGACGGGGAGTTCACCCACCACCTGCCGACGGTCGACGGACCGGGCCCGCTCGGACCGCTGCGTGAGGACGACGTCCTCGTCCTCACCGTCAAGACGCAGGACAGCGAGGCCGCCCTGCGGGCGTGGGGGCCGGCACCGGTCCAGGGCGGCGGCACGGCCGCCGAGCGGCTGCCGCTGCTGTGCGCGCAGAACGGGGTGGAGAGCCAGCGCCTGGCGCTGCGCCGCTTCCGCCGGGTGTACGGCGTCTGTGTGTGGCTGCCCGCGACCCACGTCGAACCTGGCGCCGTCAGCGCCGCGGGCAGCCCCCTCACCGGCATCCTCCACCTCGGCCGCCACCCCGGCGGCACCGACGACACCGTCCGGCGGATCGCCGCCGACCTGGAGAGGTCGAGGTTCGAGGCGCCGGTCGTGCCGGACGTGTCGCGCTGGCAGTACGCCAAGCTGCTGTCCAACCTGGCCAACGCCGTCGAGGCCCTGACCGGGCCGGTGGCCGGCCCGGAGGCGGAACGGCTGAGCGCGCGGGTACGGGCGGAGGGCGAGGCCGTGCTCGACGCGGCGGGCATCGCCAGGGTGAGCGCGGAGGAGCAGCGGGCGGCACGCGGCGACAAGGTCACCCTGGTACCGCTGAACGGCACGGCACGCGGCGGGGGTTCCTCCTGGCAGTCCCTCACCCGGGGCACCGGCACGATCGAGGCAGACCATCTCAACGGCGAGATCGTGCTCCTGGGGCGCCTGCACGGCGTACCGACCCCGCTGAACGAACTGCTGCAGCGACTCGCGAACACCTTCGCGCGGGAGCGGCGGGCGGCCGGCTCGATGCCGCTGGACGAACTGCTCGGGCTGGCCGGCGAGGCTGCCGCGTTCGTCCAAGAGTCCTGAGCGGCCCTTTCCGGGGGCACGGGGCACGCGAGGACGAGAGACCCTACGCGCCGACCGCCGCGAGCGCCGGCACCCGCGCCTCGTCGTAGCGCTGGAGCAGCACCCGGGCCACCTCCGGTGCCGCGCCGAGGACGTCCGCGAGGACGTCCGCGCCGGCCGCGCCGCGCGCGATGCGGTCCGGGAGGAAACCGGGGGCCAGGACGTACGGCGCGACGGCGACCCGCTCGCAGCCCAGTTCCCGCAGTTCCCGCACCGCGTCCTCGGTGCGGGGCAGCGCCGCGGAGGCGAACGCCGGCCGTACGGCACGCCAGCCGGTGCGCCGCCACTCCCGCGCGATCGACGCGATCACGGCGATGGCCTCCGGGTCGGTGGACCCCGCCGAGGCCAGTACGACCCCGGTCGCCGTGCGGTCGGCGGACGTCAACCCGGCCTGACGCAGGCGGCGTTCCAGCGTCGACAGCAGCAGCGGCGACGGACCGAGCACCTCCGCCTGCCGGATACGCAGCCGCGGCGGCGCGTCCCGCAGTACGGCCGGGATGTCCGCCTTGGCGTGGAACGCGCGGGTCAGCAGCAGCGGAAGCGCCACCACGTCCCGCACGCCCTCCGCCGCCAGCGACTCCAACACCCCCTGCACGGAGGGAAGGTTGAAGTCGAGGAAGCCGGTCTCCACGCGCAGCCCGGGCCGCAGTGACCGTACCCGCCGAACCAGGGCGTGCACGGTCGCCGCGTGCCGCGAGTCGCGGCTGCCGTGGGCGATGACCACGAGGACGGGACGAACCGGCTTGTCGTTCATGTCAGTTCAGCTCTTCACCAGCAGACCGCGGCCGCGCAGCACCCGCCGCTCCAGCGGACTGAAGATCAGCAGGTCGATGGCGATACCGACGAACAGGATCAGGAAGATGGCCTCGAACACCATGGGCATCGAGCTGGCGTTGCGGCCGTTCTCCAGCAGCGCGCCCAGACCGATGCCGAGGTCGGGCGAGGAGGCGATGATCTCCGCCGCCATCAGCGAGCGCCAGGAGAACGCCCAGCCCTGCTTCAGACCGGCCAGATAGCCCGGCAGCGCGGCCGGCATGACGATGTGCCAGGCACCCTTGAGGCCCGTCGCCCCCATCGTGCGGCCCGCCCGCAGATACAGCGGCGGCACCTGGTCGATGCCGGAGACGAGCCCGTTGGCGATGGAGGGGACGGCGCCGAGCAGGATCACCGCGTACATCATCGAGTTGTTCAGGCCGAGCCAGATCACGGCCGGCGGCACCCACGCCACCGACGGCAGCGACTGGAGGCCGGACAGGACCGGGCCGATGGCCGCGCGGACGAACTTCACCCGCGCCACCAGCAGTCCGAGCGGAGTGCCGATGGCGAGCGCGAACAGGAAGCCGAGCAGACCGCGGGAGATGCTGGTCCAGACGTAGCCGAGGAGTTTGCCCTCCAGCCAGGCGTCCTTGAACTCGCCGCCCACGTCCGCCGGTGAGGGCAGCTTGGTGGGATCGTCGACGATCCTGAACGAGATCAGCGCCTGCCAGACGACCAGCACGACGACGACCGCGACGATCGGCGGCAGGATCTTGTCACGGAAGGTCTGCCGGAAGGGCGTCCGGCCCGAGGCGGAGCTCTCCAGCGCGTCGAGGCCCGCCTCCAGGCCGCCGAGGCCCGCGCCGTCCTTGGCGGGAGTGTCCGCCGGCGAGTCGGTGGTCTCAGTGCTGGCCATGGCGGCGGATCTCCCCACGCAGTTCTTCGGTGATCTCGAGGGACAGTTCGGCGACGGGGGCGTCCTCGATGCGGCGCGGCTGCGGGATGTCCACCGTCCACTCGCGCGCCACCCGGCCCGGCCGCGACGACAGCAGCACGACTCGCTGCGCGAGACGCACCGCCTCGCGCACGTTGTGCGTGACGAACAGGACCGACACACCGGTCTCCGCCCAGATCCGGGTCAACTCGTCGTGCAGCACGTCCCGGGTGATGGCGTCCAGCGCCGCGAACGGCTCGTCCATCAGCAGCAGCCGGCTGTCCTGCGCGAGCGCCCGGGCCAGCGCCACCCGCTGGCGCATCCCGCCGGACAGCTCGTGCACCCGCTTGCCGTACGAGCCCTGCAGCCGGACGAGTTCGAGCAGTTCCTCGGCCCGGCCGCGCCGCTCGTTCTTCGCCACCCCGCCCAGCCGCAGGGCGAGTTCGATGTTCTTGCCCGCGGTGAGCCACGGGAAGAGGGCGTGCTCCTGGAACATCAGAGCGGGACGCCCGTGGGTCGTGATGCTGCCCGAGGACGGGTCGTCCAGACCCGCCACCAGGTTCAGCAGCGTCGACTTGCCGCAGCCCGAGGCCCCCAGGAGGGTGACGAACTCGCCGGGTGCGACGTCCAGCGTGATGTCGTCGAGGACGAGCTGCTGTCCGGCCGGCCCGCCGAAGGACTTCGAGACGTGCTCGATACGGGCGGCGTGCTCCACCGACGTGATGTCGTCGGTCTTGGCAAAGGCTGTCGCCATGGTCGTCACCTCCTGGGAACTCATCGGGGTCCGGGCTTACTTGACGCCGAGACCGGCGTCGTCGACCGGGCTCTCGCCCGCGGCCTTCAGCACCTTGTTCAGGAGCGTGAGGTCATAGATGCCGTCCAGCTTGGGGTTCTCCAGCAGACCGGCCTTGACCGCGTGCTCCGCCTCGGTGTTGAGGGTGGAGGCCAGCGGGTCGTTGGTGATCTGGATGGACTTCCACGCCGGGTCCAGGACCTCCGCCGGCAGCGCCTTGCCGGAGTCCGTCTCCAGCTGCTCGTTCGCCGCGGCCTTCGCCTCGTCCGGGTTGGCGCTGATCCACTTGTTGGTCTCGACCGACGCCTTCAGCACCGCCTCGACGGCCTTCGGGTGCGCCGTGAGGAACTTCTGCGACACGATGATGTTCGTGATCACGAACTTCTTGTCCGGCCACAGGTCGGACTCGTCGAGGAGCACCTTCGCACCCTCGGCGACCAGCTTGGAGGCGGTGGGCTCCGGCACCCAGGCGCCGTCGACGGAACCGGCCTTGTAGGCGTCCGGGGTCACCTTGTTGTCGGTGCGGACGACCGAGACGTCACCCTTGCCGCTCTCCGCGTCGACCTTCCAGCCCTGGTCCGCGATCCAGTTGAGGAACGCCACGTCCTGGGTGTTGCCCAGCTGCGGGGTGGCGATCTTCTTGCCCTTGACGTCCTTCAGGGACTTGATCTTCTTGGGGTTGACCACGAGCTTGACGCCGCCGGAGGCCGAACCGCCGATGATGCGCAGGTTCTTGCCGCCGGACTTGGTGTAGCCGTTGATCGAGGGGGAGGGGCCGATCCAGCCGATGTCGATGGAGCCGGAGTTCAGCGCCTCGATCTCGGAGGGGCCGGCGTTGAAGATCTGGTACTTCGCGGCGGTGGCGCCGAGCTCCTTCTGGAAGAAGCCCTTCTGGTTGCCGACCAGGGCGGTGGCGTGGGTCAGGTTGCCGAAGTAGCCGATCTTCACGGAGTCGAGGCCGTCGATCTTCTTGGACCCGGCGGCGACCTTGGCGTTCGAGTCGGTGTCCTTCGAGTCCGACCCGTAGCCGCAGGCGGCGAGTGTCAGAAGGGGGAGTGCGGCGGCCACGGCGATGCCACGGCGAAGGAAAGCGGTGCGGTTGGCAGGCACGGGAGGTGTTCCTCTCGTTGGCCCGGCGGTCACGGTCTCAGGTCGTGGCCGGGAGGTCGGCAGGTCTTCGTCGCTTCCGGGACGTCGGGTGGGGGGACAGGGCGCGCAGGCGGTGCGCGTACGTCATCGCGCACATCGCGCGACTCCGCCCTGTCCGCTGCCGAGGGCGCCGCTGCCGACGCGGCCGCCCTCCTTCGCGAACGTGGAGTAGAAGTCCTGGCAGTTCATGTCAGAAGTCCCACCCGTCGTCGTCGGAGGCGTCCTTGACGGGCTCGGGGGACGCGAACGACTCGCCGACCATGCCCGCCGTCAGCGTGGTGCCGTCGCTGGGGTCGATGAGGATGAACGAGCCGGTGCGGCGCGAGTCGGCGTAGGAGTCGACCGGCAGCGGCTCGGCGGTGCGGATCTTCACCCGGCCGATGTCGTTGGCGACGAGCTGCCCCGGATGCGGGTGCAGGGACAGGTCGTCGAGCGTGAGCCGGGACGGGATGTCCTTGACGATCGCCTTCACCGTGCGGGTGCCGTGCCTGAGGAGCACCCGGTGGCCGATGGTGAGCGGCGCGTCGGCGACGTGGCAGACGGTCGCCTCGACGTCCTGCGTGGTCGGCGGGGCGTCCTTGCTGGGCACGATCAGGTCGCCGCGGGAGATGTCGATGTCGCTCTCCAGCAGCACGGTCACCGACTGCGTGGTCCAGGCGACGTCGACGGGTTCGCCGAGCAGGTCGATCGCGGAGATCCTGGAGGTGCGGCCCGAGGGCAGCACGGTGACGTCCTCGCCGACGCGGAAGGAGCCGGCGGCGATCTGGCCCGCGTAGCCCCGGTAGTCGGGGTGCTCGGCGGTCTGCGGCCGGATCACGTACTGCACGGGCAGCCGGGCGTGGCAGTGCGACAGGTCGTGGATGACCGGCACCGACTCCAGGTGCTCCAGGAAGGTCGGCCCGCCGTACCAGTCCATGTTCGCGGACGGCTCCACCACGTTGTCGCCGGCCAGCGCCGAGATGGGGATCGCGGTCACCTCGGGGACGCCCAGCTCGGTCGCGTACGCCGTGAACTCCTCGGCGATCGCGGCGAACACCGGCTCCCGGTACTCGACGAGGTCCATCTTGTTGACGGCGAGGACCACGTGCGGCACGCGCAGCAGGGCGGCGATCGCGGCGTGCCGGCGGGTCTGCTCCACGACGCCGTTGCGGGCGTCGACCAGGACCACCGTCAGCTCGGCCGTGGAGGCCCCCGTCACCATGTTGCGGGTGTACTGCACGTGGCCGGGTGTGTCGGCGAGGATGAACCGGCGCCGCGGGGTGGCGAAGTAGCGGTAGGCGACGTCGATGGTGATGCCCTGCTCGCGCTCGGCCCGCAGGCCGTCGGTGAGCAGCGCGAGGTCGGGAGCGTCCTGGCCGCGGCTCGCGGAGACGCGCTCGACGGCCTCCAGCTGGTCGGTGAGGACCGACTTGGAGTCGTGCAGCAGACGGCCCACGAGGGTGGACTTGCCGTCGTCGACGGACCCGGCGGTGGCGAACCGCAGCAGGGTGGTCTCCGTCAGCTGCCAGGCCGGCAGGGGCTCGGTGGTGCTGGTCATGGTTAGAAGTACCCCTCGCGCTTGCGGTCTTCCATCGCGGCCTCGGACATCTTGTCGTCGGCGCGCGTGGCGCCCCGCTCGGTGAGCCGGGAGGCGGCGATCTCGGCGATGACGGCGTCCAGCGTGGTGGCGTCGGAGTCGACGGCGCCGGTGCACGACATGTCACCCACGGTGCGGTAGCGGACGAGCCGCTTCTCGACCCTCTCGTCGCCCTTGGGGCCGCCCCACTCGCCGGCCGTCAGCCACATGCCGGCCCGCTGGAACACCTCGCGCTCGTGCGCGAAGTAGATCTCCGGCAGTTCGATCCGCTCGCGGGCGATGTACTGCCAGACGTCGAGCTCGGTCCAGTTGGACAGCGGGAACACGCGGACGTGTTCGCCGGGCGCGTGGCGTCCGTTGTAGAGGTTCCACAGCTCGGGCCGCTGCCGGCGCGGGTCCCACTGGGAGAACTCGTCGCGCAGGGAGAAGACGCGTTCCTTGGCGCGGGCCTTCTCCTCGTCGCGCCGGCCGCCACCGAAGACGGCGTCGAACTTCTCCGCCTGGATCTTCTCGGTCAGAGGCAGCGTCTGCAGCGGGTTGCGGGTCCCGTCGGGACGTTCGCGCAGCACACCGCGGTCGATGTAGTCCTGTACGGAGGCCACATGGAGGCGCAGCCCATGGGCGGCGACGGCACGGTCGCGGTAGTCGAGGACCTCGGGGAAGTTGTGCCCGGTGTCCACGTGCAGCAGGGAGAAGGGCACCGCGGCCGGCGCGAACGCCTTCAGTGCGAGGTGGAGCATGACGATGGAGTCCTTGCCGCCGGAGAACAGGATCACCGGCCGCTCGAACTCACCCGCCACCTCGCGGAAGATGTGCACCGCCTCCGACTCCAGCGCGTCCAGGTGGGACAGGGCGTACGGCCGGACCGTACCCTCCTGCCCCCTGACCTCGGCGGCGGCCGTCATGCCAGTCCCCTCTCGGTGAGCAGCGCGTGCAGTACGGCCGCGGACTCCTGGACCGTCTGGTGCTGCGACTCGATCCGCAGGTCGGGCGACTCGGGCACCTCGTAGGGGTCGTCGACCCCGGTGAGTCCGGTCAGTTCGCCCGCCGCCTGCTTGGCGTACAGACCCTTCACATCCCGTACGGAGCACACGTCGAGCGGGGTCGCCACGTGCACCTCGACATACGCTGTCCCGCTCTCCTGGTGGCGCTTGCGCACGGCCTCACGGCTGTCGGCGTAGGGGGCGATCACCGGGACCAGCGCCGTGACGCCGTTGCGGGCGAGCAGTTCGGCGAGGAACCCGATGCGCTGCACGTTGGTGTGCCGGTCCTCGCGGCTGAAGCCGAGGCCCGCGGAGATGAACTCGCGGATCTCGTCGCCGTCGAGCACCTCGACGAGGTGGCCCTCCTCGCGCAGCCGGCCGGCCAGCTCGTACGCGATGGTGGTCTTGCCGGCACTCGGCAGACCCGTGAGCCAGACGGTGGCTCCGGTTCTCACGTGCTTCTCCTGGGTGGTGTCGGGGGTGGTCGTCATCCGTGCAGCCCGCACTCGGTCTTGCCGCTTCCGGCCCAGCGGCCGGCGCGCGCGTCCTCGCCCGCGAGGACGCGGCGGGTGCAGGGGGCGCAGCCGACGGACGCGTACCCGTCGGCCAGCAACGGGTTGGTGAGGACGCCGTGTTCGGCGACGTAGGTGTCCACGTCGTCCTGGGTCCAGCGGGCGATGGGGGAGATCTTGACCTTCCGGCGCTTGTCGTCCCAGCCGACGACCGGGATGTTCGCCCGGGTCGGGGACTCGTCGCGGCGCAGCCCGGTCGCCCAGGCCGTGTACCCCTCGAGGCCCTCCTCCAGCGGCCGCACCTTGCGCAGGGCGCAGCACAGGTCGGGATCGCGGTCGTGCAGCTTCGGGCCGTACTCGGCGTCCTGTTCGGCGACCGTCTGACGCGGGGTGAGCGTGATGACGTTGACGTCCATCACGGCCTCGACCGCGTCCCGGGTGCCGATGGTCTCGGGGAAGTGGTAGCCGGTGTCGAGGAACACGACGTCCACGCCCTTCAGGACGCGGGACGCCAGGTGCGCGACCACCGCGTCCTCCATCGAGGAGGTCACGCAGAAGCGCCTGCCGAAGGTGTCGACCGCCCACTGGAGGATCTCCAGCGCGGAGGCGTCCTCCAGCTCGCGGCCCGCCTGCTCGGCGAGCTGCTTCAACTCCTCGGCCGTACGCTCTTCCTGAGCCGTCGTCATATCTGGTCCCCTCCGCTGTCGGCCTGCTGAACGCCCCGGGCGAGCAGCCCGAGGAACTTCAGCTGGAATGCGCGGTTGCATGCCGCGCATTCCCAGGAGCCGTGGCCCTGCTCGCTCGGACGCAGGTCCTCGTCGCCGCAGTAGGGGCAGTAGAAGGGGGCGGCCCGCTCGCTCATGAGAGGGCCTCCTCGGAGGCGCGCGCCGCCCAGGCGGCGAAGCGCTCGCCGTCCTCGCGCTCCGCCTGGAAGCGCTTGAGGACCCGCTCGACGTAGTCCGGAAGTTCCTCGGAGGTCACCTTCAGGCCCCGGACCTTACGGCCGAAGCCGGCCTCCAGGCCGAGCGCGCCCCCCAGGTGGACCTGGTAGCCCTCGACCTGCTCACCGTTCGCGTCCAGGACCAGCTGGCCCTTGAGACCGATGTCCGCCACCTGGATACGCGCGCAGGCGTTGGGGCAGCCGTTGAGGTTGATGGTGATCGGTTCGTCGAAGTCCGGGATGCGGCGCTCCAGTTCGTCGATCAGCGCGGCGCCGCGCGCCTTGGTCTCGACGATGGCGAGCTTGCAGTACTCGATGCCGGTGCAGGCCATCGTGCCGCGCCGGAACGAGGAGGGCCGGGCGGTCAGGTCCAGCGACTCCAGGGCCGCGACCAGCGAATCGACCTGGTCCTGCTCGACGTCGAGCACGATCATCTTCTGTTCGACGGTGGTCCGGACGCGGCCCGACCCGTGCGCCTCGGCGAGCTCCGCGATCTTCGTCAGGGTCGCGCCGTCCACGCGGCCGACACGCGGGGCGAAACCGACGTAGAAGCGGCCGTCCCGCTGGCGGTGCACGCCGACGTGGTCGCGCCAGCGCTCGACGGGGGCGGCGGGCGCCGGGCCGTCGACGAGCGTGCGCTTGAGGTACTCGTCCTGAAGGACCTGGCGGAACTTCTCCGGGCCCCAGTCGGCGACCAGGAACTTCAGCCGGGCGCGGGTCCGCAGGCGGCGGTAGCCGTAGTCGCGGAAGATGCCGATCACGCCGGCCCAGACGTCCGGGACCTCGTCCAGCGGGACCCAGGCGCCGAGCCGGACGCCGATCTTCGGGTTGGTGGACAGTCCGCCGCCGACCCACAGGTCGAAGCCGGGGCCGTGCTCGGGGTGTTCGACGCCGACGAACGCGACGTCGTTGATCTCGTGGGCCACGTCCAGGAGCGGGGAGCCGGAGATCGCCGTCTTGAACTTGCGCGGCAGGTTGGAGAACTCCTTGCTGCCGATGAACCGGCTGTGGATCGCGTCGACGGCCGGGGTGCCGTCGATGATCTCGTCCTCGGCGATCCCCGCGACCGGCGAGCCGATGATGACACGCGGGGTGTCGCCGCAGGCCTCGGTGGTGGACAGCCCGACGGCCTCCAGCCGGTTCCAGATCGCGGGCACGTCCTCGATGCGGATCCAGTGCAGCTGGATGTTCTGCCGGTCGGTGATGTCGGCGCTGCCGCGGCCGAACTCCTCGGAGATCTCCCCGATCACGCGCAGCTGCCCGGTCGTCAGCCGGCCGCCGTCGATGCGCACGCGTAGCATGAAGTACTTGTCGTCCAGCTCCTCCGGCTCCAGGATCGCGGTCTTGCCGCCGTCGATCCCGGGCTTGCGCTGGGTGTAGAGGCCCCACCAGCGCATCCGGCCGCGCAGGTCGTTGGGGTCGATCGAGTCGAAGCCCCGCTTGGAGTAGATCGTCTCAATGCGTGTCCGCACGTTGAGACCGTCGTCGTCCTTCTTGAACTGCTCGTTGCCGTTGAGCGGGGTGAAGTGCCCCGCTGCCCACTGACCCTCACCGCGGTGACGGCTCACCTTGCGGCGGGGAGTCGCGGCAGCAGGGTCCTGCGGGGTGGCGGCCATGGTTCTACGTCCTTCGGGACAGGCGGAAAGCGGCTCTTACCTGCGGGTACGGGCGCATGCGTGTACGTGCGCGGCATTGCGCGGGATAAGGAGACGAAAACAGAGGTGTCGGGCGGCGCTGCGGCTCAGCTCGCCGGACAGATGGCGCTGGACATGCGGCCGAGATCGACGTGCCGTCGACTCACCAAGGCGATTCCAGTTCCAGACATGACGGAAGCGTGTCACGGCGTTCTGGACACAGTCCAGCTTCGTCCGACATGCGGACACCCTGGTCCCGAATGGTGAGACCGGGGTGGTGTCGGTCACAGCACCCGGAGCGGCTCGCTTCCGCCCAGGTCAGGAGGGGTGGGCACCCGGCCACGGTCCGGGCGCCGACACCTCGGCCACCTGCTCGACCTTGGTGTCGAAGAGCGTGAAGCCACGCCGCAGGTAGTTGTCCATCGCGTGCTCGCCGTCGAGGCTGCAGGTGTGCAGCCAGACCCGCTTGGTCGGCGTCAGGCCCGGCCAGCGGTCCGCGAGGTCCCAGGCCCGGGCGACACCGTACGACAGCAGGTGCCCGCCGATCCGCCGGCCCCGGAAGGCGGGGAGCAGGCCGAAGTAGACGATCTCCACCGCCCCGTCGTCCTGCGGTTCCAGCTCCGCGTACCCCGCGGGCGTGCCCCGGTCGTGAGCGACCCAGGTCTCCACCCCGGGCCGGGCCAGGTGCTCCCGCCACCGCGCGTACGTCCAGCCGAGCCGGTCGGTCCAGCGGATGTCACCGCCGACGGACGCGTACAGGAAGCGGCTGAACTCGGGGGAGGGCACCTCGGAGCGTACGATCCGCACGTCCCCGGCGGGCGCCGCGGCCGACCGGAGGTCGGTGGGTGCGGTCTGCTCCAGGGACCAGGTGGTCACGGCGATGTCGGTCATGCCGGTCAGGGAATCATCTGCCCCAGAGATCTGTCGACCGAGGCCAGGGGCAGCGCGAACAGCACGCGCCCCGACTGCGACCACAGCTCGCCGGTCTCCTCCCAGTACGACAGGGACTCCGTGCGCGGGCTCCAGCAGCGCCGGTGCGCCTCGTCCGACCCGCACCGGGTGGCCTTCGCGCCGCTCGTGCTCTGCTGCCACAGGGTGCCGTGCGCGTCCGGTGTGCCGGTGGCGCCGCCCACGTACCAGTCGGAGCGGTACGACAGGACACCGCCGATCTCGGTCGCCTTCGTCTCGTACGCCTCGCTCGCCCGGACGACTCCCGCCGGGTCCGCGCCGAGGAGGCCGGACTGCCGCTCGTCCCTGCTGAACGGGTAGCGCCACAGCAGAGCCCGCCGGTCGCCGCCCGACGGGACCCACTGGTTCACGGCCAGAGAGTCGGGCGCCGTGCTGCGGTCGAGCGAGATGCCGTCGAGGCGCGGGGCGCTCGCGCCGCCGGTCAGCCGGTAGGAGCCGACGGCCGGCAGCACGTACCGGTAGCCGTGCGCCGACCAGCCGCCGTGCACCCGGCCGACGGCGTCGGCGGCGACGGTGGTGCGCTGGATGCGGTTCATGTCGTACACGTACAGCGCGTCGCGGTCCCCGCTGGTGGTGGTGACCAGCAGTTTGTTCTCGTACCAGACCATGCCGGACAGGCGGGAGGACAGGGCGCGGTAGTCGCGTCCGCCGTCGACCGGGACGGCGAGCAGGGCCCAGGTGTAGGTGGGGTGGTTCAGGTCGTTGGCGTCCACGAAGGCGATCCGGGCCAGGTCCTGGCCCGCCGAGGCGGACCCCCGCCGGCTCCAGCCGGAGAGGATCACCCGGTTCTGGCCCCACAGGCCGTCGTCGTCGGCGTCCCCGGAGGTGGTGACCGCGCCCGGCTGCCAGCCGCGCGTGTCGGTGGCGTCCCAGCAGTAGGCGCGGGTGGCCGCCGGCTCCACCGGCAGCGACTTCCGCTCCCCGGCCGAGCAGCCGATCGCCTCGCGCAGACCGCGGTCGGCGTCCGCGAGTACCGCGCCCACGCCCACCGGTCGGCCCATCGCCGAGGCGAGCCGCTCCAGCGAGGCCGGTGCCACCGACTGCTCCCGCAGCCGAAGTTGGCCCCGGTCTGCGACGGAGAGCGCCTTCAGGGCGCCCGGGTTGTCACCGACCGTGGCCTGCGAGGCGCTGATCAGGGTGGCGGCCGCGGTCAGGGCGAGAGCGGTTCCGGCCAGGAAGGCGCGTAGTGCTCTGCCCCGCCTGCGCCTGCGGTGTCGGCCACGTTGCGTCATACGTCCTCCCGAGGCGGGCCAACTACGCCTGATGAGCCGTACGTTGATCTAGACGCAGGTGGGGTGGCCCGTACCGGGATGCTACGGCAGTCAGGGGCGCCAAGGGGCGAAGACCCTGCAAATATGCGGAAGATGCCCCGAGAGGGTGCTCAGGGTACGAACGTGCTCACGTTGTGTCATCACGCGTGCGTTCTCCCGCCACCGCCGGGGCGGTCGAGTGGGGCAGCAGATCCCGTGGGTCCGCGGGCCGGAGCACCTCGATCTCCGCGTCCTCGCAGAAACGATACGGCCGGTGTTCCAGGAGACCCCCGAGATACCGCCGTACCCGCGACATCTCGGCCCGCACGGTCACCGTGCGGCCCGGATCGCCGAACACCTCCCCGGCCAGCCCGGCGGCGCTGCGGCCACCGCGTTCCATCGCCAGCAGATACAGCAACTCCGCGTGCCGCGGGCTCAGTTCATGGGTCCAGGAACCCGCGCCGCCGGACACCGTCACCGAACGTCGGTGCGGATGCGCCAGATCCAGCACGATCCGCGCCACGCCACGAGACCGCGGCTCCTCGGCGACCCGGACCAGCCAGCCGCCCGCCAGCGGCTCCACCTCGCACTGCCCCAGCGCCGGCAGCCGCCACGGACCCGCCGACAACGGCCTGGGCAGCGCGAACCGGTTCGCGTACGGCATGCCGCTCACCGCGGCCGTCCAGCCCTCCCGGTCGACCACCACCGCCCGGCCGGTCAGCCCCGCCAGCACCGGTGACGCCACCGCGCGCAACCGCTCCAGCGAGACCTGGTGCCGCTCCCGCAACCTCGCCTCCGCGAGCTTGGCCACCGAGTCGACCCAGGCGAGCGTCGCCGGGTGCATCGTCTCCAGCGGCCCGCTCACGTCCACCACGCCGATCAGCCGGCCGTCCCGCGGGTCCGTGATGGGGGCGCCGGCACAGGTCCAGGTGGTGTGCGTCCGCACGAAGTGCTCGGCGGCGAAGACCTGCACGGGCCGCCGTACGACCGCCGGAGTGCCCACCCCGTTGGTGCCGACGACGTCCTCCCGCCAGTCCGCGCCCAGTTCGAAACCGATCCCGTCGGCCTTGCGCAGCACGGGACGGTCGCCCTCGCGCCACAGCACCCGGCCGTCCTCGTCCGCGACCACCATGATGTGGTGCGTGACGTCCGCGACCGACAGCAACCCCTCCCGCAGCACCGGCAGGACGTGCCGCAGGGCGCTGCTCTCCCGGCGCCGCTGCACCTCCTCGCGGGACAACAGGCCCGTCCTGACGTCGTGGTCGGGATCGACGCCGCCGCGCAGCATCCGCCCCCACGACTGCTCGATCACCGGGCGCGGCGCCAGCGGGGCGGGCCGTCCGGCCAGCCGGGCCGAGCGCACCTCGCTGAGTACGCGGGCCGCGCCCGCCGCGTCCACGGCGGCGAGCCGCGTCACATCGGCCGGCGAGAGCGGCACGGGTCCTCCCGGGTAGAACTCGGCACAACCGGTTCCGGACAGCGGCCGCCGCGGTCCGGACGTCCATCCTGAACGCTCCTCTCCATAGTGGCGCCGGCCGCGGCCGGAAGGGCACGGTCCGCACACGCGGACCGACACGTTGCAACCCCCTGCAACCCTGGCGGCCCGCCCCGCTCCTGCTCGAAACTTGAGCGACGCCGTCCCGAGCGGCGTTCGAGGCCTCGAACAGGCCTGGGGGCGGGGGTGGTGCCGTGTCGGCGCAGCACCACCCCCGCGCCGCGTTCCCGCGGCTCAGGACACCGGCCTGGCCCGCTCGACGAGGGCCGCCAGCGGCAGGGTCGAGGGCAGCGTCCCGAAGGCGGTGCCCGCGTCGCCGCCCAGCCGCCCGGCGCAGAACGCGTCGGCGACCTCCGGCGGCGCGAACCGCACCAGCAACGACCCCTGCAGCACCTGGGCGAGCCTTTCGGCCAGCCTTCGCGCCCGCCCCTCGACGCCGTCCAGGTCGGCGAGTTCGGTCAGCAGGCCCTTGATCGCCCCGTCCAGCCGGTGATCGGCGCCGCGCGCCGCGCCGACCTCCTGGAGGTAGGCGTCCAGCGCCGCCGGCTCCCGCCGCAGCGCCCGCACCACGTCCAGCGCCTGCACGTTCCCGGCGCCCTCCCAGATCGAGTTGAGCGGCGACTCCCGCACCAGCCGGGGCAGCCCGGACTCCTCCACGTACCCGTTGCCGCCGAGGCACTCGGCGGCCTCCACCGCCACCGGCGGACACCGCTTGGTCACCCAGTACTTGGCGGCCGGCACCGCGATCCGCAGCAGCGCCCGCTCCCGCTCACCGCCGTCGTCGTGGGCGGCCGCGAGCCGCAGCGCGAGCGTGGTCGCCGCCTCCGACTCCAGCGCGAGATCGGCCAGCACGTTGCGCATCAGCGGCTGGTCGGCCAGCTTCGCGCCGAACGTCTCACGGTACGAACAGTGGTGGACCGCCTGCGCGACGGCCTGCCGCATCAGCCCCGCCGAACCCAGCACGCAGTCCAGCCGGGTCGCGGCCACCATGTCGATGATGGTGCGCACCCCGCGCCCCTCGTCACCGACCCGGCGCGCCCACGTCCCGTCGAACTCGACCTCGGCGGACGCGTTCGACCGGTTGCCCAGCTTGTCCTTGAGCCGCTGGAGGAGGAACACGTTGCGGGTGCCGTCCGCCAGCACCCGCGGCACCAGGAAGCAGGTCAGCCCCTCCGGAGCCTGCGCCAGCACCAGGAACCCGTCCGACATCGGCGCCGAGCAGAACCACTTGTGCCCGGTCAGCTCATACGTCCCCGACTCGGCCAGCGGCCGCGCCGAGGTGGTGTTCGCCCGGACGTCGCTGCCGCCCTGCTTCTCCGTCATGCCCATCCCGAAGAGGGCCCCGGCCTTCCGGTCTGCGGGCCGCAGACCCTGGTCGTAGACCGTGGACGTCAGCCGCGGCTCCCACTCGGCGGCGAGTCGGGGGTCCGCGCGCAGGGCCGGCACCGCCGCGTGGGTCATGGACAGCGGACAGCAGTTGCCGGCGTCGACCTGGTTCCACAGCAGGAAGGCGGCCGCGCGCCGCACATGCCCGCCGGGCCGTGCCCAGGCGGCGGTCAGGCCCGCCGAGACGCCCTTGCCGAGCAGCCGGTGATAGGCCGGATGGAAGACGACCTCGTCGACGCGGTGGCCGTACCGGTCGTGCGTGCGCAGTTGCGGCGGGTGGTCGTTGGCCTGTGCCCCCCATTCCTGCACCTGGGCCGAGCCGCAGGCCCGGCCGAGGGCCGCCAGCTCGTTCCGCACCTCGTCGAGCAGATCCGGGGCGGTGTGCCGCTCCACGGCCGCCGTCAGGACACGGTCGGCGGTGAAGACGTCGTATCCGGCCAGTGGCGGGGGCTGGTTGATCACGGTGTGGGTGCTGCCTGCCATGCGGCTGAACCTACCCCCGCGGGGGGCGGGGCAGCGCCGTGACGCGGGTGGGGAGGGGGAGGTGGGGTGGGTTGGGGCCGGGGGGAGCGGACGGTCGGGTGGATGCCGAGGGCCCATACGGTCTATCGCATATTGCATGCTGAATTGCTCCGCCTACCTCAGGGGGCGGGGTGAGCCGACGGCCGGGGCCGGGTGGATACGAGGGTCGCATACGACCTATCGCATACCGCATATCGCATATTGCATACCGCATTCCTCCGCCCACCTCCGGCATCCGGCAGGGGCCGGGTTTCCGCCGCCGCGCGAGCGGGGAGCCGCTTCCGGCGGCAGGTGCCACCGCGGGTGGGTGGAGGCCCCCACGGCGGATACCTTTAGGGCGTGCAGCCAGCAAGTGAATCCCCCGAGCGGTCCTCCGGACGTCTCCACCGGGCGCGTGCCCTGTACCGGAACGTCTCGAAGCGCAGGACTGCCTGGCTGCTGCTCAAGGACACCGTCAACTCCTGCATGGAGTACCGCATCCTCGGCCTCGCGGCCGAGGCCGCGTTCTTCACCCTGCTGTCCGTGCCGCCGCTGCTGCTCAGCATGATCGGACTGCTCGGTTACGTCGACGACTGGACCGGCGCCGACAGCATCCAGAGCCTGGAGAACAACCTCCTGGAGGCCTCGCGCACGGTCCTGTCCGACAAGGGCGTCAACGAGATCGCGCAGCCGATCCTGCACGACGTGATGAAGGGCGGCCGGCCCGACGTCATCTCCATCGGCTTCCTGTTCGCCCTGTGGTCGGGCTCCCGCGCCGTGAACGTCTTCATCGACACCATCACCGTCATGTACGGCCTCGACGGCGTCCGGGGCATCGTCAAGACACGGCTGATGGCCTTCCTGCTGTTCGTCGTCGCCCTGCTGATCGGCTCGGTCGCGCTGCCGCTGATGGTGGCCGGACCGGACGCGGTGGTGAACGTGGTGCCGTGGTCGACGACCGTCGTACAGGTCCTGTACTGGCCCGTCGTCATCGTGCTGTCCATCGCCTTCCTGACCACGCTCTACCACGTGTCCGTCCCGGTGCGCTCCCCGTGGATCGAGGACGTGCCCGGCGCCCTCGTCGCGCTCGCCATGTGGGTCCTGGGCAGCTTCCTGCTGCGGATCTACCTGACCAGCACCGTCGAGGGCCCGACCATCTACGGTTCGCTCGCCGCCCCCGTGGCCGTCCTGCTGTGGATCGGCGTGTCCGCGTTCGCCGTGCTCGTCGGGGCCGCGGTCAACGCCGCCATCGACCGGGTCTGGCCGGCCGCCGCCACCGCGGCGGCCCGCGCCGCCAACGAGCGGTTGCGGGAGGCGCAGGTCGCCGAGTACGTGGCCCGCGCCGCCGCCCACCGTGAGCCCGGCCTCGAGGCTGACGACGAGGACCTCGACGACCCGGACATGCCGTCCGAGTTCCCGGAGCGCTGGTCCCGGTTCCTGCCTCCGGAGGACGTCACCTCACGGCTGCGGACCCATGTCAGGAGCACCCACCCACCGCACAAGCCGGACGGTTCCTAGTGCCGCGAGAGGCAACGTTCGCCCCGTCGCGGCGAACGTCGCCCGTCGCGGCACCAGGCCGCGGCCGAACGTTCCCGCCGGGCGGCCGACGCCCACGGCCGGACGCGACCGAGCGCCGCGGAACCGGCCGACGCGGTCACAGCTGCCAGGTTCCGGCCGCCGCGGCCTCCCGGGCGAAGTCCGTGAAGTCGCGTGGCGGGCGGCCCAGTGCCTCCCGTACCGCGTCCGACGACAGGTAGGCGTTCCGGCCGTCGAGCAGCGACTCGAGCAGCTCGACCAGGAAGTCGGCCTCCTCGGCCGGCACCCCGGACCCGGCCAGGTCGTCGCCGTGGCGGCGGGCCGACACCGCCCGGTAGGTCAGCTCGCGCCCGGTCGCCGCGGCGATCTCCGCGACCGCCTCCCCGAAGCTCAGCAGCCGCGACCCCGACACGGCCAGGCCCTGCCCCAGGTAGCGGTCGCCCGCCGTCAGCGCGGCCACCACCACGTCGGCGACGTCCCGCACGTCGATGAACGGCTCACGCACCGCACCGCCCGGGAACACCAGTTCCCCGCGCCGCCGCAGCCCCTCCAGCAGCGGCCCCTCGCTGAAGTTCTGCATGAACCACGCGGCCCGTACGACGGTCCAGTCCGCCCCCGACTCGCGCAGCGCCTCCTCGGTGGGCCGCGCCCGCGCCTCTCCCCGCGACGACAGCAGCACCAGCCGCCGTACACCGAGCCCGACCGCCTCGTGCGCGAGCAGGCCGATCGCCCGGGCGGCGTCCGGCCCGCCGACGTCCGAGGGGAAGACCAGGTAGGCGGCGTCCGCGCCGCGAAGCGTCCCGGCCCACGTCGAGGCGTCCTGCCAGTCGAAGCCGTGGCTCCGCGAGGCCGGCCGCACGCTCCATCCCGCCGCCCGCGCGGACTCCGCCACCCGGCGCCCCGTACGGCCCGAGGCACCCGTCACCACCAGCGTCATGTTCCGCGTGTTGTGCGTCATACAGGCCAGTCAACTGCCGCTCGCAGCGGGCGGCCATCGCTGCACGGTCGGCCGCTCCGCATGGAAATCGAACGAGCATGCGAATCGAATCGGCAGGGCGTAGCCTTTCGTCTGTGTACGTGGAGCGGGCGTCGGCGCTGACCGGGGCGGTCGTGTGGCGCAACGTCCTCGACGGCGACCCCGCCGTCCGGCCCGTCCTGCCGGACGGCTGCATGGACCTGCTGTGGGACGGCGACCGGTTGCTCGTCGCCGGTCCGGACACCCGTGCCCACCTTCCCGGCGCCGGCCCCGCGCACTGGGCGGGCGTCCGCTTCGCGCCCGGTACCGCGCCCGCCGTCCTCGGTGTGCCGGCCCGCGAACTGCGCGACCGGCGGGTGGAGTTGTCCGACCTGTGGCCCGTGGCGGAGGTACGGCGCCTGGGCGGCCGCATCGCCGCCGCCGCCGACCCCGTGTCGGCGCTGGAAGAGGTCGCGCTGGCCCGCGCCGCGGACGCCGCCCCGCCCGACCCGCTGACCGGGATGCTCGTCGCGGCGCTCGACGCGGGCCGGCCGGTCGCCGCAGCCGCCGATGAACTCGGCATCGGCGCACGCCAGTTGCACCGCCGCTCACTGGCCGCCTTCGGCTACGGTCCCAAGACCCTGGCCCGCGTCCTGAGGCTTCAGCGGGCCCTCGTCCTGGCCCGCGGCGGAGTGCCCCTCGCGGTGACGGCGGCCCGGTCCGGCTTCGCCGACCAGGCTCACTTCACCCGCGAGGTCAGGCAGCTCGCGGGCATGACTCCCGGGGAGCTACTGGGCCGCCGCCGGCAGTGAGGCGAACAGGTCCACGCCGTTGCCGTCCGGGTCGTGCAGTACGGCGTATCGCTGCCCCCAGAACGCGTCCCACGGCTTGAGCTCCCCGTGGTAGCCGTCAGCCACCAACTCCTGGTACACGGAGTCGACTTCGGCGGGGTCCGCGCACGACAGGCCGAGCGCTGACCGGCTCCCCCCGGACGGAGGCCGCCACCCGGCGTGGAAGGAGCGGACCGTGTCCTCGGTGTCGAGCAACAGCCGCAGCCCGCCCGGGAGTCCGGCCTCGGCGTGCGGCAGTTCCTCGGCGCCGTCGGGGAAGGTGAACCCGAGGCGCCGGTAGAACGTGACGGAGGCGGCCATGTCGGTGACGACCAGCCCGATGGCATCGAATCGCGGAGTCATGCCGCCACGGTAGGCGCCCCGGGCGCGGCCGGTCTTGAAGGAATCGGACCTGCCCGCCGGGACCTGCCTGCCAGACCCGTTCGCCGGGACCCGCGCGCCGGACCCCGCCGGGACCCGCCCGCCGGACCCGCCGGGCCCGCCTAGGCTCCTGCGCATGGCCCCGCGACTCCTCGTCTTCACCCGTACCACCGACTACCGGCACGACTCCATCCCGGCCGCCGTCGCCGCCGTACGCGCGCTCGGTGACTTCACGGTCGACGCCACCGAGGACCCGGCGGCCCTGGAAGAACCCCTCGACCGGTACGCCGCCGTCGTCTTCCTCTCCACCAGCGGCGAGGTCCTCACTCCGGCCGGGCGCGCGCGGCTGGCCGCCCACGTGGAGGCGGGCGGCGGGTTCGCCGGCGTGCACGCGGCGGCCTGCACCGAGTACGACTGGCCGTACTACGGCGAACTCCTCGGCGCCCGTTTCGCCCGCCACCCCGCGTTCCAGCCGGGCCGGGCCCTCGTGGAGGACCCCGGGCATCCGGCCACCCGGCACCTGTCCGCCGTCTGGGAGTTCACCGACGAGTGGTACGACTTCCGCGCCAACCCCCGTGACGCGGTACGGGTGTTGCTCCGCGCCGACGAGTCGTCGTACGACGGAGGCGGGATGGGGCCGGACCACCCGCTGGCCTGGTGCCGCGGGCAGGGCGACGGCCGGGTCTTCTACACGGCACTCGGCCACGCCGTCGAGGCGTACCAGGACCCGGACTTCCTCGCCCACCTGAGGGGCGGCATCGGCTGGGCGGCGGACCCCGAGGGCAGTTGACCCGTCTCCGGGCCGCCGCCGCAGCACCCGGCGCGCCGCCGGCCGTCCCACCCCGTCCCGAGCCGTCCCGCGCCGTCCCCGGGCGGACCGCGCTCGGCCGTGACACCCCCGCGTCCGGCGTGGACCGTCCCCCGCCGGTCCCGGTACGCCGTCAGCCCTCGCCGTGCCCGCCGGCGGGCCGTGACTCTTTGCGTGCCAAGCCAATCGAGCCGCCCCAGGAGGAGAACGACGGGGGCCGGCGGTTCGGAAAGGAAGACTTCATGAGTATGCGCAAGCGGACCATCGCGATGACGACGGCCGTGCTGCTGGGGGCCGGCGCCACCGGCTTCGCGGTGGCGCCGGCGGCGAACGCCGCCGCCCCCTACCACGGCATCGACGGCAGCGGAGTCGTCAACGACGACTGGCAGGACGAGGAGGACCTCAGCGTCGACGACTACGCCCAGAGCAACGCCACCGCCGTCTGGGAGACCGTCCTGTACGCGGACGGCGCCCAGTGGCAGGACGACGACGGCGACTGGCACCCCTTCCGGAAGAACCAGGTCGACGGCTCGTTCGGCCCGGAGACCGAGTCGGCCACCCAGTGGTGGCAGGACCGGCACGGCCTCCCCGACTCCGACGGCGTCGTCAACGACGACTGCTGGCAGTCCGCCCAACTCCGGCTGCACGGCCTGTTCCCGGGCGGCGTCGTCCGGTACGCGGGTTCCGTGCGGACCGTCACCTTCAAGCGCGTCGGCGTCAAGTACCGGGTCAAGCTCAGGGGCACCGGCGCCTGGAAGAACGCCTCCTACGACACACTCGGCTGACGACCGGCAACGCGCGCGGGAGCGGGGGGCCTTGGGGTCACCCGCTCCCGCTGGGCAGCGTCCACAGCAGCCACAGCGCCAGCAGCGCGATCACGGCGAAGGAGACCAGCGCCGCCGCCCGCCACCGCCGGTAGCCGGCCCCGCCCGCCACCGTCGTGCGCACCGGCACCACCTCGGGGTCCGGTGGTCCGGGCGCTCCCGTCCCGCCGTGCGGCCAGGTCTGGTCGGCCAGTTCCCACAGCGCCAGCAGCCGCGCCTGCTCCACCTCCGCCACCCGGCACAGCGCCTGCACCGCTCCTCGCGGCGGCTGTTTCGCCCCGCTCAGATACCGCTGCCACGACGACTTGCTGTACGCGGTCCGCCGGGCCAGTTCGGCAAGGCTCAGACCCGTCCGGTCCTTGAGTCCGCGCAGCCGCCCGACCAGGTGCTGCGCCTCCCTCGGCAGCGCTTCGGGCAGCGGCCTCCAGCGTGTCATCGTCGTTCCCCCAGCGCTCGCCGCCACCCCTTCCCGGGGCGATGGCCCCTCCCCGCCGCATCGTTCGACGCCCCCTCTCGCCGGCCAGTTCCCTGCCCCGCGAGATGAACAAATGTGAGCGAATACGACAACAAGTGGCACACGCCGACATCCCGAACGCTCACGCACGTGAACGCGGTGGACACCCCAGCGCATGCGGGGGGACCGGGCACGCCCACTCGCTCCCCGGCGCGACCCTCCCGCGCCGGGGGTCGCTACGCGTCGGCGTGGCGGTGCGGGGCTGCCGTGCTCGCGCGCTCGACCAGGCGTGTCGACAGTTCCGTACGGGTGCTCTCCGGACGGGCACCGTCCATCATGCGGACCAGTAGGTGCAGCGCCGTCGCGGCCATCTCCGACAGCGGCTGGCGGACCGTGGTGAGCGCCGGTGCGGCCCAGCGGGCCTCGGGCAGATCGTCGAAGCCGACCACGCTGATGTCGTCCGGCACCCTCAACCCCCGTTCCGCCAGCGCCTCGTACGCCACGAGGGCCATCCGGTCCGAGCAGACGAAGACCGCCGTGGGCGGCTCGGGCAGGTCGAGGAGGTGCAGCATGGCGCGGCGGGCGAGCGTCTCGTCGGAGCCCGCGTGGCAGACGTACTCGGGGCGGTGGCGCACACCGGCGGACGCCAGCGCGGAACGGTATCCGGCCACCCGAGCGCCGCTGCCCAGCGTGCGCTGGTGCCCGGCGATGACGGCGACGCGTTCGTGGCCCAGCCGCAGCAGGTGCTCGGTCGCCGTGACCCCGCCGTGCCAGTTCGCCGCGCCCACCGACACCACGCCCGGGGGCGGCTCGACAACCGGGTCGATCAGGACGTACGGGATGCGGTGCTGGTCGAGCCAGGCGTACTGGGACGGCGCCGGCTCGGCCAGGTTGAACAGCACCCCGGACGACCCGCGGGCGGTGAGCCTGTCCAGCCAGCCGCGCTCCGGACGGGCACCGCGGGTCCGGGTCAGGCCCGCCGAGACGACCACCTCCAGCCCGAACTCGTGGGCCGCCGCCTCGACGCCGTGCAGGACGGCCCCCGACCCGGAGCTCTCCAGCGAGTGCACGACCAGGTCGACCAGTCCGGACGACTTCAGGGTGTCGAACCGGGGCCTGCGGACGTAGCCGAGCCGGTCCAGCGCCTCCGTGACGCGGCGGCGGGTCTCGGGTGCGACGTCCTCGCGGCCGTTGACCACCTTGGACGCGGTGGGTACGGAGACCCCCGCCTCCCGGGCCACGACCGCAAGGGTCGGCCCCGCCGCCATGCTCGCGCTCCCCGTGCGGACCATCGGGAACCACCTCTCCGGCCCGCCCGAGGGCCATCGACAGTCTCGACCAGCGCTGCCTGGACGGCCGAGTGATCGACCGACAGTAAGCGCTTCCTACCCTAAGTTGACCGCGTGACCCCGGGAAGGGGCCGGACTTCGCAGGAGGACGTCGACGCGCTGGGCTTTCGAAACCCCGAACGGGTTCGAATACCGTCGATCGCATACGATATCCGGTCGCCGGTCGCCGGTCGCCGGTCGCCGGTCGCCGGTCGCCGGTCGCCGGTCGCCGGTCGCCGGGCGGCGGGCGCCGGGCGCCGGGCGGCGGGCGGCGGATTGCGGCGGCCCCGTCCGTGCGTCCCCCAAATGGTCGCCGAGCGCTGCTCGCGCGCCGGAATACCCGCTCATGATGAGGTGCTCTGATGTTCACGGTGATCGGCGACGGGTGATCGATCACAGGTGATCGCGTGCCGGTCCCGGCGCGCGGGTGCGCACGGCCCACGGCCGGCCGGACGGACACCGCGTGGGGCCTCACGCGGTGCGCAAGCGCGGCGAGGAGGCTGGTGTTCGGATGACGGCAGTCCAGGCAGATCCCGTGGTGCGCACCCCGTACGGGGCGGTGCGCGGCCGGTACGAGGACGGCGTCGCGGTGTTCCGCGGGATTCCCTACGCGGCGCCCCCCTTCGGCACCCGCCGGTTCCGGCCGCCCGTGCCGCCCGAACCGTGGGACGGCGTGCGCGACGCGGGCGCCTTCGGCCCGACGCCGCCGAAACCGCCGTACTCCGAGGCCTTCGCCCGGCTGCTGTCCGACCCGGCGGTGCCCGGCGACGACTGTCTCAACCTCAACGTCTGGACGCCGGAGCCCGGTCCGGGGGCGCGGCTGCCGGTCATGGTGTGGCTGCACGGCGGCGCCCTCACCCGGGGCTCCTCGGCGGTGCCCGTGTACGACGGGCGGCCCTTCGCCAGGGACGGCGTCGTCTTCGTCTCGGTCAACTACCGTCTCGGGGTGGAGGGTTACGGCCTCTTCCCCGACGCTCCCGCCAACGCCGGTCTGCGCGACCAACTGGCCGCGCTGGCCTGGGTGCACGAGTCGATCGGGGCGTTCGGCGGCGACCCCGCCCGGGTGACGCTGTGCGGCCAGTCCGCCGGGGCGATCAGCGCCGGCGCCCTGCTGGCCGCCCCGCAGGCTCAGGGCCTCGTACGGCGTGCCGTCCTGCAGAGCGGGCCGCCCGAGGCCGCCGACCGGGACAAGGTCCGGCGGATGGTGCGCCGGATGGCGACCCGGCTGAAGATCCCGGCGACCGCCGCGGCCTTCGCCGACGTCGACCGCGATCTGCTGCTGCGCACCCAGGCCGACGTGGGCCGGCTCAGCAGTCCGGTGCTCGGCGGGCCCGCCTTCGGGATCGTCGTCGACGGCGACCTCGTCCCGCGTGACCCCCTGGCAGCCCTCGTCGAGGGTGACGCGGCGGCCGGCGTCGACCTGCTCATGGGCTGGACCCGTGACGAGTACCGGCTGTGGCTGGTGCCGGGCGGGCTCGTGGAGCGCGTCGACCGGCTCGGCGCCGTCGCCCTGGCCGGCGCCATGGCACGCTGCCACTGCGGCCACGAGGTGCCCCGCGGCTACCGCGTCCTCCATCCGGGGGCGACCCCCGCCGAGATCGTCGGCCAGATGGTCACCGACCACCTGCTGCGCGTCCCGCTGCACCGGCTCGCCGACGCCCGCCCGGACTCCTCGTACGTCTACGAGTTCGCCTGGCCCTCCAGCCGGCCCGGGCTGGGCGCCTGCCACGCGCTGGAACTCGGCTTCGTCTTCGACACGGGCGACGTTCCCGAGTCGGTCAGGCTCGCGGGGGAGGGGGCGCCGCGGGAGCTGGCCGACGCGATGCACGGGGCGTGGGTACGGTTCGCGGTCGACGGCGACCCGGGCTGGCAGCGCTGGGACGCCTCGCATCCGGTACGGATCTTCGGCGACGGTGAACCGCATATTGCATACGGTCCGCGGGATGCCGAGTTGGCGGTGTGGGCGGCGGACGCGGCCGCCCATGAGGGCCGGGTCGTGCCGGAGCCCCTCGACGGCGGTCCCACCGTCCGCGGAACGGAGCTGCGCTCGGTCGTACGGCGCCTGCGACTGCCCGGCGCGGTCCGGCGGGACTGACCCCGTCTCGGCCGGCGGGAGCACCGGGCTGAGAGCGGGGCCTCCTGTGCCCGGGCGCGGCCGGCCGGGGCGCGGCGGGACGGGGTCGGGCGGGGTGAGCCAAGGCCGGTCACCGGCCGCCGAACGTTGAGGTCTGTCCGGCGACGACACCGGCCACTCCGGTCACACCCGTGACCCGGACGCCATCGGCTACGACGCGATCGGCTACGACGCCATCGGCTACGCGGCCGGCTTCAGCGTGTCCGCGATCGCCGCGATCGCCGTCGGTCCCACCCGGCAGCACCCGCCGATGAGCCGGGCCCCGGAGTCCCGCCAGCCGCGCACCTCGTCGGGCGCGAACGTGGAGCGGCCGGTCCAGGCACGGGCGCCGGCGTCCCAGGTCTCGCCGCTGTTGGGGTACACGACGACCGGCTTGCCGGTGACACGGCTCGCGGTCTCGACGGCGGCATCCACGTCCTCGGGTGCGCAGCAGTTCACGCCGACCGCGATGACCTCCTCCGCGTCGGCGGCCAGGGCGAAGGCCTCCTCCAGGGGCTGTCCGGCGCGGGTGCGGTCGCCGGAGACGGTGTACGACAGCCAGGCCGGTACGCCGAGCCCGCGTACCGCCCGCAGCAGCGCCTCGGCCTCGTCGGCGTCCGGGACCGTCTCCAGCGCGAGCACGTCCGGTCCGGCCGACGCCAGCACCTCCAGGCGCGGCCGGTGGAACGCCTCGAGTTCCGCGACGCTCAGGCCGTAGCGTCCCCGGTACTCGGAGCCGTCCGCCAGCATCGCCCCGTACGGGCCGGCCGAGGCCGCCGTCCACAGGGGCCGCCGCACCCCCTTCGCCCGTGCCTGCCGGGCCGCCTCCCGCGCCAACTCGACGCTGAGGGCGATGAGTTCGGCGGCCCGCTCGGATCCGAGCCCGCGCTTGGCGAAGCCCTCGAAGGTCGCCTGGTAGCTGGAGGTGATCGCCACGTCCGCGCCCGCCTCGAAGTAGGCGAGGTGCGCCTGCGTGATCGCCTCGGGCTGTTCGGCGAGCAGGCGTGCCGACCACAGCTCGTCGCTCAGGTCGTGCCCGGCGGACCCGAGCTGGTTCGACAGGCCGCCGTCGAGGACGACCGCGCCGGCGGCGAGGGCCTGGGCCAGATCCTGGGCGGGGGAGGACGGGGTTTCCGGGAGGTCGCTGGTCATGACACGACGCTAGTCGACGGGCCCGGCGAGAGCCGGACGTGTCCAGTGAGTGAGCAAATCGCCCACCATGCGGGACGAAGGCGGCCGCGGGCCATGGTGACCGCCCGCACCCCTGTCGCGGGCGGTCACCACCGCGAGGCCACCGCGAGGCCGCCGTGAGGCCGCCGTGAGGCCGCCGTGAGGCCGCCCGAGGCTGCCGTGAGGCCGCCCGAGGCTGCCGTGAGGCCGCCGCGTGGCCGCCCGCCCCCGCCGTGAAGCCGCCAAGTGGCCGCCGTAAGGCAGACCCGTGGACAGCCCAAGGCCACCCCCACGCCAGCCCAAGGCCACCCCCACGCCAGTCCAAGGCCACCCCGCGCCGACCGGCAGCCCTGACGCCGACCGGCGCACCCCCACGCCGACCGACGCCGCCCTGACGCCGGCCGGAGCCACCCCACCGCCCCCGCCCTACCCCGCGTGTCGCCCACCCCCGCGACGCCCCCCGCGTCCACCCCCGCGTCGCTCCCCGCGTCCACCCCCGCGTCGCCCGCCCCGGCGGTGGCGGGTCGCCGGGATCACCAGTCCGCCCAGTAGGCCCAGTCCCAGTACGTACGGCCACCAGCCGAAGCGTTGGTCGTCCGAGGCGGCGGCGCTGCGGGTGACCGCGGGGGCGGTGGCCGGGGTCGTGCGGGCGGCGGGCGGGGCCGAGGTCGCCGCCACGGCGCTCAGCACGACGTCGTTCCCGTCGCCGCCCCGGTAGGTGACGCGGTAGGTGATGCCGGCGCGTTTCACGTGGGCGCCCTCCCCGAGCCCGGAGAAGGTGCCGGTGGTCTTCGACGGGCCGGTGTGGTCGATCACGGTGACCTGGCGGGCGGGCTGCGCCCCCGCGGCCGAGGGGTCGAGGCCCCCGGCCAGCCGTACGCTCCCGGACACCTTCAACGGCCGTACCCCCAGCACGAGTTCGCCCGTGGACCGCTGCGTGAAGTCGCCGCGGACCGTGAGGCCGCCCGCGACCACGCCCTCGTTGCGCACCGCTCCCCGTACGGTCCCCCTGCCGGTGAGGGTGTGCGTCACCCGCAGCCCCGCCGGTCCGGCGTCCAGCCGTGCGCCGCCGGACGTCAGCCGGATCGCCCTGCTGCCGGTGAGGCTCGCCCCCGAACGCAGGGCGAGGGTGCCCCTGTTCACGGTGGTCGTCCCGGTGTACGTCACCTCGCCGCCCGTCAGCGTGGTCGTCGCGGTGCCGGACTGGACGAGCGAACCGGAGCCGCCGATCCGGGACAGGGACACGGGTGTCGACGTGTTGCGCACGATCAGCGTGCCGTCGTTCACCACCGCGCTGTGGGGCGTCCCCGTCAGCAGGGAGCCGTCCCCGCGGCGGGAGCCCAGGCGCAGCACCGCGCCCTTCTCGATCGTCGTGGACCCGTCGTAGTACTGCTTCGCCGCGAAGGTCACGTCGTTGCCCGGTGTTCCGGCGACGAAGATGTCCCCGGCTCCTGGCGCGGCCAGCGTGTCGTGATAGCGGCCGCCGCCGATCGGGGCGCCCAGCGTCACCGGACCGTCGTAGTCGAAGGTCAGCCGGGACCGCCGGCCGCCGGCCTCGTGCAGGTTGACGTACATGGTGTCCGCGGTGCCCGGCATGAAGATCCGGTGCGTGCTGCCGTCGCCCCACCGGACGTCCGCACCCTCGATGTTGGTTCCGCGCTTGTTCAACTGGTGAGGCAAAGCACGCCAGTTGAGCTCCGGGTCGCTGAGTGAGGGGTTGGTGTCGCCGCCCCGGTCGCTGTAGCCGTACTGGCCGGTGAGCACGACCCGAGTGCCGGGCCTGGTGTGCACGTTGACGTCACTGCCGTACGCCCGCTGGTAGAAGTCCTGGCGCAGGGTGATCGTCTGGTTCAGGGGTGTGTCGACGATCCAGGAGCCCTGGTTGAGCACGGCGCGGACGTGAGGCAGTGCCACCGGGTACTCGGGGCGGCCGACCGCCATGCCGGTGCCGTTGTCGATCACTCCGGTGAAGGGCTGGGTGCCGGCGAGGTCGAGGGTGCCCCACATGTTCCGGGGCTGGGTGAGCAGGCCGGAGCCGCTGACGGTGCCGATGTTGAAGGTGCGGGTCAGGGACAGTCGGAGGGTGCCGTCGACGCGGACGTTGAGCTGGTTGAGCCGGTAGCCGGGGGTGTCGTACGGGAAGTGCCCGATCAGGCCGGTGCCGCCGCCCGTGCCGTACTGGAGGGTGGCCCCCCGCTCCACGGTGATCGCGGGCGGGTCCGGGTCGGCCACCGTCGTCCAGGGGTGGTTGCCGCCCTGGGTCGTCACCTTCTGCCGCTGCCGGGACCGGGGCAGGGTGAAGTCGCTGTCCCGGGTGAGGATCAGGGTCCCGCCGCCGCGCACGGTGAGGGTGCCCTCGCCGCGGAACACGCCGTCGTACGTCGTCGTGCCGGCGGGCACCGTGACCAGCGTGTCGCCGGTCAGGGTCACGTCCCGGCCGGCGAGCACGTCGGCGGTCGCGTCCCGGGGGCCCGCGGCCGCCGCGGGGGGAGTGGTGAGGAGGAGGGCCACGGCCGTGAGGGCACCGGCGACCGCCGCTGACGTGTGGATGTTGCTGCGCACGTGAGGGAGACGGGCGGCCGCTCGGCCGATAACAGAAAAACGCGGTCGGTTTTTGTCACGCGCGATCCGTTGACCTCCTCGTAACGCACCCGTACCTTTTCGGCGTCCGCGATGAAAGAACTTGTTCGTTATTTCGAACTTTTGGTTGTTCCGAGCATCGTCGACCACCTCGTATCCCCCCGCGAGAGGCAGTCCGTATGAGCCGCGACGACGACCTGCCCGACCACCCCGGCCGCCGCCTGATGCTGAGAGGCGCCCTGGCCGCGGGCGCTCTGGCGGCCACCCCCTCGATCGCCCGTGCCGCCGGCCGGCGGGCCGCGGTCGCCCCCACCAACCCGTTGGTCCGCAACCGCGCAGATCCGCACATCCACCGCCACACGGACGGCCAGTACTACTTCACCGCCACCGTCCCGGAGTACGACCGCCTCATCCTGCGCCGCTCCCGCACCCTGGCCGGTCTGAGTACCGCGGCCGAGTCGGTGATCTGGACCCGGCACCAGAGCGGCCCGATGGGTGCGCACATCTGGGCACCGGAGATCCACCGCATCGGCGGCAAGTGGTACGTCTACTTCGCCTCCGCCCCCGCGGAGAGCGTCTGGGACATCCGCATCTGGGTGCTGGAGAACGCCAACAGCGACCCTTTCCAGGGAAGTTGGACCGAGCGGGGACAGGTCAGGACGGCCTGGGAGACCTTCTCCCTCGACGCCACGACCTTCACCCACCGCGGCTCCCGCTATCTGGCCTGGGCCCAGCACGAGCCCGGCCTGGACAACAACACGGGCATCTTCCTGTCCCGGATGGCGAACCCCTGGACCCTCACCGGGCCGCAGGTCCGGCTGTCGACACCGGAGCTGGACTGGGAGTGCGTCGGCTACAAGGTCAACGAGGGGCCGTCGGTCATCGCGCGCAACGGCCGGGTGTTCATGTCGTACTCGGCCAGCGCCACCGACCGGCACTACTGCCTGGGTCTGCTCACCGCGGACGCCGGCAGTGACCTCATGAACCCCGCGAACTGGTCGAAGTCGCCGACGCCGGTCTTCACCAGCAACGACACCACCCGGCAGTACGGCCCCGGCCACAACTGCTTCACCGTCGCCGAGGACGGTCGCAGCGACGTCCTCGTCTACCACGCCCGCCCGTACGAGGAGATCACCGGCGATCCACTGGACGACCCCAACCGTCACACCCGTGTCCAGAGGCTGCGCTGGAACCGGGACGGCACCCCCGACTTCGGGATCCCCGTGGCCGACACGCCCGCGGCCGCGGGCACCGCCGCGAGCCCGGCCGCAGCCACCGGCTCGGCCGGCCGCACCACGGACCGGGCCGCGACCGCGCCCGCCCTGATCGACACCGGCAAGGAGAGTTGAGATGAGACGTCCGTACGCGGCTCTGCTCGCCTTCTGCCTGGCCCTGCTCGGCGCCCTCGCCATCGCCGGACCGGCCCGGGCGGCATCCTGGACACTCACCAACGGCACCCAGATCAACGACACCTCGGGTGCGCTCGTGCACGCGCACGGCGGAGGGGTCATCAAGGTCGGCGCCTACTACTACTGGTTCGGTGAGCACCGCGACACCGACAACACCTTCCTCTACGTCGACGCCTACCGGTCCACGGACCTCAGGAACTGGGAGTTCCGCAACCACGTCCTGACCCGCTCCAGCGGCGCCGAACTGGCCAGCGCCAACATCGAGCGGCCCAAGGTCATGTACAACGCCTCCACCGGCAAGTTCGTGATGTGGATGCACAAGGAGAACGGCACCGACTACAGCGAGGCCCGGGCCGCCGTCGCCGTCTCCGACACGGTCGACGGCGACTACGCCTACCAGGGCAGCTTCCGGCCCCTCGGCGAGCACATGTCCCGTGACATCACGGTCTTCGTGGACAGCGACGGCACCGGCTACATGGCCTCCGCCGCCAACGAGAACTACGACCTGCACATCTACCGGCTCACGGCCGACTACACCGGGATCGCGAGTCTCGCCGCGAACCCCTGGCCGGGCGGCCACCGCGAGGCCCCCGCCCTGTTCAAGCGGAACGGCGTCTACTTCATGCTGACCTCGGGCGCCACCGGCTGGAGCCCCAACCAGCAGCAGTACGCGACCGCGACCAGCCCGGCCGGCCCGTGGAGCGCGATGACGAACGTCGGCGACTCCACGGCCTACGGCTCGCAGACCGCGTACGTCCTTCCGGTGCAGGGCACTTCGGGCACGGCGTACCTCTATCTGGGGGACCGCTGGGGCAACTCCTTCGGCGGGACGGTCAACGACTCGCGGTACGTGTGGCTGCCGCTGACCTTCCCGAGCTCCACCACGATGTCCATGTCCTGGTACCCGGAGGTCACCGTCGACGCGGCCGCCGGAACGGTCACCGGCACGAGCGCCACCTACAACACCCTCATCGCCCGCCACTCGGCCAAGTGCGCGGACGTGACCAGCCAGTCGCTGTGGCCGGGTGCGGTCGTCAAGCAGTACGACTGCAACGGCGGCGGCAACCAGAAGTACTGGTTCAAGTCCGTGGGCGGCGGCTACTACCAGTTGGTGGGGCGCGGAAGTTCGCTGTGCCTGACGGAGAACGCCACCAGTGTCACCCAGGAGAACTGCACGTCGGCCACCGGCCAGCAGTGGAGTGTGACGTCGTCCGGCAGCTACTCGCTCCTCAAGGCCAGGGCGAGCGGCAAGTGCCTGGACGTGAACGGCGCGTCCACCGCCAACTCCGCCGCGATCATCACGTACACCTGCAGCGGCGGTACCAACCAGCAGTGGACGCGAGGCACCTGACGGTGTGTGAGCCGTTCAGCCCAGCAGGTCGATGGCATCGACCGACGTGCCCGCGCTGAGATAGGAGGACGTTCCCGAACCGCTCACCACGTTGATCCTCAGCACGTTGTACCGGCCGGTGTCCGTGAGCCAGGCACTGGCCGGCACGCTGTAGGTGAACGTGTGGTTGTTGCCCCTGTAGGAACCCACGGTCAGTGACCGGGTGCCCGGCTGGGCGGGCGGCGCGGGGACGGCCGAGGTCCAGGTGTCGTTGACGACGACCTGCGGCCGGCCGTTGGCGTAGGCGGTCGTCACACCGATCCGCAGCGTGTGCGCGGCGGCGGCCTGTGCCGCGGTCAGCCGGAAGTACACCAGCAGGCCGCTGTTGACGTCCTTCCAGAGGTACGCCGGGAAGTCCGAGGTCTCGGTTCCGCTGCCGATCACGACGTCGCCCCTCCAGGGGGCGGCGCGGACGTCCGACGGATGCGCGTACGTCATCAGCGCGGCGTTCTTGAAGCCGCCCGGCGTGCCGTTCCAGTCCCCGATCCGCCAGATCGCGCTCGCGTTGCCGGGATCGTTCGAGGACGGGACGGCGAGGGTGTTGAGGGTGGTCGTCGCGCCCGCGGCCACCGTCACCGATGTACTGTGTACAGCCAACTCTCCCTTGTAGACCGTCAGCGTGTACGCACCCGGCAGTACACCTCCGACCGAGAACCAGCCGTCCGAGGCCCGCGCGGAACCCCAGTACTGCGCCGCGGCGTTGGCGAGCCCCACGGTGTACGGCTGCGCCGGGTCCCGTCCGGTGATCCCGACGCCGGCCACCCTGCCCCGGCCGCTCGCACCGACGTACCCGGCGATGCCGAGCGAGTCCGCCCACGGGGTGGTCAGGGTGCCGGGGGACAACGCGGAGGAGGGCGCGCCGCCGTCCGTGAAGGCGATGACGTAGGGCCCCTGGAGGCCGAAGCGCTGGTCCTCGGTCTGGTTCTCGCCGTAGTAGAGGATCTCGTACAGGCCGCCGCCGTCCGCGCTCTGGTGGCGCAGCAGCGATCGGTAGAACGGGCCGCCGGACGCCTTCTCGTGGTTGCTGCGGACCATCCACAGGCCGACGCCGCCGGCGGACCATCCCACGTGGTCGTAGTCGATGACCCGGAGCTTGGAGTAGTGCTTCGAGCGGGTCTGGCCGTCGGACTTCCCGAACACGTCCGAGGCTTCGAGGGTGGTGGGCGCGTACGTGTAGGAGTCGGGTTCGTCGTTGAGGAACAGGCCGGCCCTGACACGCACGATGTAGCGGGTCGCGCTGACCGACGTGTCGGCCTTGTTGGTCCACACGTACACGTTGTCCTCGCCGCTGCGGGCCGCGTAGTAGTGCCGCAGCGTGCCGTACGCGACGGAGACCAGGATCGTGGAGCCGGACTGCGCGAGGGTCACCGTGGAGGCGCCGAGGCCCGACTCGACGTGCGAGTTCTTGCCGCCGTAGCCCTGGTACTCGGTGCCCCGGTAGACCAGTGAGGTCAGGTCGCCGTTGGTCTTGTCGACCTTGAACACGAGGTGGGCGCCGGTGTCGACGACGTAGTGGGAACCGTCGTCCGACCAGCCGAACCCGGCGGCCGAGGCGGTGGGGGCGAGCGGTCCTGCGAGTGCGGCCGAACCGGCGCCGGCGGCGGTGCCGAGGACGAAGGTGCGGCGTCGGACCGGTCGGTTCAGGGAGCCGGACATGGGGGTGCCTCCTTCGGGAGGTGAGGGGTGCGGGTGATGGGTCAGCGTGGCAGTTGAATCGATTTCGCGAAAGGGCTTTCACCGTGCGGGAGTTGGCGGTTGTGTGAAAGGCGCTCAAAGACTAGAAAGCGCTTGCCGGGCACGGTACGGTCCACCCGCCAGGCCCCGCAGACCTGCCGGAGGAGCTGTTCATGAGACGTTTCAACCTCGCCGTGCTCGCGGCGCTGACCCTGGGCACCGGCCTGACGGCCGTGCCGGCCCAGGCCGACGGAGGGCGGCACCCCTCCGGCCTCGACCACTGCGCCGCCGGCGCCTGCCACTTCGACGTGCCGCCCGGCACGTACGACGTGACGGTCCGTCTCGGCGGCGCCGGCGGTTCGACGACGAGCGTCGCCGGAGAGACCCGGCGTTCCCTGCTCCCGGAGACGGCCGCGCCGGCCGGGGAACGCGTCACCCGCAGCTTCACCGTGAACGTCCGCACCCCCGAGGGCGAACCGACCGGCCCGGACGGAAATCCCGGCCTTGACCTGACGATCGGCGGCCCGGCACCCGCCCTGGCCGGCATCCGCGTCACCCCGGCCCGCCCGTACGCCCGGACCCACGCGGACCCGACGGCCCGCGCCGCCCGGCAGATCATCCTGGTCGGCGACTCCACCGTCTGCGACCAGCCCGCCGCCCCCTACTCGGGCTGGGGCCAGCAGCTGCCGCAGTTCCTGCGCCGGGGCGTCTCCGTCGCCAACTACGCGGACTCCGGCGAGAGTACGGTCAGCTACCTCCAGGACCCGCGGCTGTGGGCCACCGTCCGGCCGCTGATCCTCCCCGGCGACCTGGTGCTCGTGCAGCTGGCCCACAACGACAAGACCACCGACGAGACGACCTACCGGGCCAATCTGGAGACGCTCGTCGCCGGTGTCCGCGAGCGCGGCGGCCGCCCGGTCCTGGTCACTCCGATCGTGCGGCGCTGGTTCAACGCCGACGGCACCCTGAACAACGACACCGCGCTTCTGGTCAACGGCCTCGGAGTGAACCATCCTGAAGTGATCCGCTCGGTCGCGGCGGCCCAGGACGTGCCGCTGATCGATCTGACGGCGAAGACGAAGGCACTGGTGGAATCCCTCGGCGTCGAAGGCTCCAAGGCCCTGTACCTCTACAACGAGAAGAGGGACAACACGCACACCTCCGCGTACGGTGCCACGGTCTACGCCGGCCTGGTCCGCGACGAACTCCTCGCCCGGCACCTGGTGCCGCGGGCCGGAGTGCGGGTGGGCTGAGTCCCCCACGATCCCTGGGGCGTCCCGACCGGAACCGGGGCGCCCCAGGCCCCACCCCGCCCGCCACCACCCTGCCCGCCACTGTCCATCGACTGCCGACTGCCGACTGCCGACTGCCGACTGCCGACACCGCGCCTGCCGACTGTCGCCACCCACCGCCCTTCACAGCGACCTACGTCACCGTCCTTCACCACCGAGCCGCACCCCAGCCTCCACCGCCGACGAGGAAGAGAGCCGATGCACCTGCCCCCCGACGACCGCGTCCTCAGCCCCCGCACCGGCTTCACCCGCGCCCACTGGGAGGCGGCCGCCGACTCCCTGCTCGCCGCGGTCGAGCCGTACGCCGTCGAGGGCGGGGCGCTCTACCACCTGCCCGGCGACCGGGTGAGCTGGTCGGGCCGGCTCTCGGACGGCCTGGAGGGGTACGCCCGTACGCTGCTGCTCGCCGCCCTCCGCCGGGACGAGAACGCCCTGGAGCGGTACGCCGAGGGTCTCGCGGCCGGCGTCGGCGGCGTCTGGCCGCGCATCGAGGACCGGAGCCAGCCGCTGGTGGAGGCGGCGTCCATCGCCTTCGCCCTCCGCATCACCCGTGAGCAGCTGTGGGACCGCCTCGACGACCGGGTGCGCGGGCGCGCCGCGGCCTGGCTCGGTGACGCCCTCACCGCCGAACCCTGGCCGTGTAACTGGGAGTTGTTCCCCGTGACGGTCGGCGGCTTCCTCCAGGAGATCGGCCACGAGCCCGACGCGTCCCGCAAGGCGGTCGACCGGGGCCTGGAGCGCGTCGAGGAGTGGTACGCCGGTGACGGCTGGTACTCCGACGGCCCCGGCCGTGCCTTCGACTACTACAACGGCTGGGCCATGCACCTCTATCCGGTGCTGCACGCCTGGCTCGCCGGCGACACCCGCCTGCTGGACCTCTACGGCGGCCGGCTCTCCCGCCATCTGGAGGACTACGCCCGCCTGTTCGGCGCCGACGGCGCCCCGATGCGCCAGGGCCGCAGCCTCACCTACCGCTTCGCGACGACGGCCCCGCTGTGGCTGGGCCAGCTCACCGGCCGTACACCGCTGTCGCCGGGGGAGACCCGCCGGCTGGCCTCCGGCGCGCTGCGGTACTTCCTCGACCGCGGCGCGGCCGACTCCCGCGGCCTGCTGACCCTCGGCTGGCACGGCCCCGACGCGACCGTCCTGCAGGGCTATTCGGGCCCCGCCTCGCCGTACTGGGCGAGCAAGGGCTTCCTCGGTCTGCTCCTGCCGGCCGACCACCCCGTGTGGACCGCCACCGAGGAACCGGGGCCGGCCGAGCGGGCGGACGCCGTCACGCCGGTCGCCGCCCCCAACTGGCTGGTCCAGTCGACGCGTTCGGACGGCCTGGTACGTCTGCACAACCACGGCAGTGAGGACGTCCGCTACGACCCGCACTACACGCGCCTGGCCTACTCGACGGTGACGGCGCCCTCGGCGTCGTACGACAACAGCGTGATCGTCGGCGGTGATCCGGGCCGTACCGGCATCGAACCGCTGGGCGTCGGTGAGGGCTGGGCGGCCTCGCGGCACCGGGCGGGGGGTGGCGCGCGGGTCACCGGCGTCGTGCTCGCGCACGGGGCGGCGGAGGTGCGCGCCCACCGGGTGACGGGGGCGGACCCCGGTACGCCGGTGCGGGTGACCGGCTGGACCGCCCCGGACGGCGTCCGCGCCGAACTCCTGCCGGTCGTCGGCCTCACCGGCGACCTCACCGGCCTGACCGGCCCGGACACCGAGGGCGGCACCCTCTTCGTGGCCCTGGCCCGGCTGACCGCCGAACCTGCCCCGGCGCCCCTGCCGAAGACGGTGTCCCTGCGGGTGACCGAAGCCGGGGATCTGGAGGTCGACTGGCACGGAGGGCCCGCACTGCGGGTGCGGCTCGATGACGACGACGTGACGGTCACCACGGTCGGCTGACCGGCGGGGACAGGGCCGGGCGCGGGCGGGGCCGGGGCTGGGAGGCCGGGCGAGGGGACAGGCCGGGGAGCCGCGTCGAAGCCGGTGGCGGAGCCGGCTGCCGGTGTCCGGCCGGTACGTCGCGTGCCCGTGGGCGCGGTGGGCGTGGCGCATGGGGTGGGACGGTGCGGAGGGGGAATTGCGGGCCCGCTATCTTCGGTGCGGACATCCGACGTGGGGAGCTGGTGTGCTGACGACAGTCCAACGGGCCGAGGGGGCGGCGGTCACCACCGGCACCCCGGCGGACCAGGAGCCGGCCGGCGGTGGCTGGCCCCGGCACTGGCCGCTCCTGCTGCTGGGCGCGGCGGCGGTGCCGGGGCCGGCGCTCTTCGCCTTCGGCCGGTGGGGGGACGAACCGGCCGTGCACGCCTGGCGGACCGTCTGTCTCGCCGTCACCCTCCAGGCCCTGCCCTTCCTGCTGCTAGGCACGGCCCTGTCGGGGGCGATCAGCGCGTTCGTGCCGGCGCGTGTGTTCAGCCGGGTGCTGCCCCGACGGCCCGCGCTGGCCGTCCCGGTCGCCACGGCCGCCGGGGTCGTCCTGCCGGGCTGCGAGTGCGCCTCGGTGCCGGTCGCGAGCAGTCTGATCGGCCGGGGCGTCACCCCGGCCGCCGCCTTCTCCTTCCTGCTGTCGGCGCCCGCCGTCAACCCGGTCGTGCTGACCGCCACCGCCATCGCCTTCCCCGCCAGTCCCGTCATGGTGCTGGCCCGGCTCCTCGCCTCCCTCGCCACCGCCGCAGTGATGGGCTGGCTGTGGCTCTGGCTGGGCCGCGCGGAATGGCTCAGGCCAGCCGTACGGCACGCCGGGCACACCCCCGGCCACAGCCGCTGGACGGAGTTCCGGCGCGGCTTCCAGCACGACTTCCTGCACGCGGGCGGTTTCCTGGTGGTCGGCGCGATGGCGGCGGCCACCTTCAACGTGTCGGTGCCGCGCTCGGTCCTGGACACGTTCTCCGGCTCGCCCTGGCTGTCGGTGCTGTTCCTGGCGGCGCTCGCCGTCCTGCTCGCGGTGTGCTCCGAGGCCGACGCGTTCGTGGCCGCCTCCCTCACCGGTTTCTCACTGGCGGCCCGGCTGACGTTCATGGTCGTCGGGCCGATGGTCGACCTGAAGCTCATCGCCCTCCAGACGGGCACCTTCGGCCGGGCCTTCGCGGTCCGTTTCTCCGCCGCCACCACGGTCGTCGCGATCGTGTGCAGCGTGCTGATCGCGGGCGTGCTGCTGTGAGACGCAACCTCCAGACACTCCTGCTCGTCCTCAGCGGCCTCGGCGTCCTGCACGCGTCCCTCTTCACGGACCTGTACGTCAGATACGTCAAGGAGGGCATGCGTCCGCTGCTGGTCGCCTCCGGCGTGCTGCTGCTCCTGCTGGGCGTGGCGGAGGCGTGGTCCCGGCACGGGATGCCGGACGGGGGCACGGGCGACGCGGACGCGCACCCGCGCGACGACGCCCACCCCCATGACGGCGGGGTCGCCCATGACCGCGGGGTCGCCCATGACGACGAGGGCGTCCAGGCGGGCGGCGCCCACAGCGGGCACGATCACTCCGGGGTGCCCCGGGTGGCCTGGCTGCTGTTCCTGCCCGCGCTGAGCCTGCTGTTCTACGCGCCGCCCGCGCTCGGCGCGTACACGGCGTCCCGGGAACCCGCCAAGGCCGTCACACACCGGGACGACTTCGGCCCGCTGCCCGCGACCTCACCGCTGCCGATCACGCTCAGCGACTTCACCGGCCGGGTCACGCAGGACCGCTCGCGGGCCATCGCGGGTCGTACCGTCCTGATGACCGGTTTCGTCACGCCCGGGAGAGCGGGCGGCGCCTGGTACCTGACCCGGATCATGCTCTCCTGCTGCGCGGCGGACGCCCAGTCCGTGAAGGTGCTGGTCCACGGTTTTCCGGCGCCGCCCGCCGACAGCTGGGTGAGCCTCACGGGGACCTGGCACCCGGGCGGCACCCTCGGCACGAGGTCCGCGCCGGTGGCCCTGGACGTCCGTACCGTCAGGAAGATCGCCCGGCCGACGAACGGGTACACCGACGCCCTGCCGATCGGCGCCCCCTGACGTCCCGGCCGCGGTTCCCGGCCCGAGGCACCGACACCCGCGTCGTCGCGGCCGGAACTCAGCCGTCGCCCGCGTGCCCCGCCTGCCCGGCCCGCTCGGGTGCGTCCGCGGGCCAGTGTTCGAGCGCGATGTGCAAGGCGTCGATCGCGCGCTCCCAGGACTTCTGTACGTCCCTGGGGGCGCCGAAACCGCCGCCGGCCTCCAGGGCGCAGTAGCCGTGGAAGGTGGCGCGCAGCAGCCGTACCGCGTCGGTCAGGTCGGGTTCGGCGAGACCGTAGGCGCGGAGCATGCCGTGGGTGATCTCGGCGGTGCGGCGCAGCGCGGGGGAGTCGGCGACCAGGGCTTGGTCGATCCGGATCTGGGTGGCGGCGTACCGGCCCGGATGCAGGCGGGCGTACGTCCGGTAGGCGTCGGCGAAGGCGCGGAGGGCGTCCTTGCCGGCCCGGCCCGCGACCGCGTCGGCGATCCGGTCGATCAGCTCGCCGCCGGCCAGCAGCGCGACGCGGGTACGCAGGTCCTGAAGGTTCTTGACGTGCGAGTAGAGGCTCGCGTCCCGCACCCCGAAGTGCCGTGCCAGCGCGATCAGCGTGACGTTCTCGAAGCCCACCTCGTCGGCGAGTTCGGCGGCGGCCGCGACGACGAGGCCGGGGGTGAGTCCTGCGCGAGCCATGGGCGACCTCCGCGTGCGATGCCGGCAGCCTGGGACAGCCGGGGAGAGGCCCATGATCCCAGTTCCGCGACGCGCGGCGGACCCGGCGGGTCGCGAGGGCGTCCGCGGCCGGGCGGGAAACGCGCCGGGCGGCGCCTGGAAGAGGCGGCAACCGGCGTGACGAACAAGGGCAGTTGGGACAACCGGGGGCCGTGGGCCGACCCGCCGTGTCCGGGGCATCCGGCGCTCACTCCCCGGTCGTCCACCGTTCAGGTTCCGCCTCGATCCTCCACACGCGGCGCCCGCGCACAGCCCGGCGGGCGGCGGCGGGCGGCAACGGCATCCAGGAGGCACACATGGGGCACGGGCACGGTCACCACCACGGACATGACCACGACCACGGGCACGACCACGCGGACGGGGCTACAGCGCCCCTGCCCGCCGCCTTCGACCTCGCCGTCCCCGACGAGGCCCTGACCCCCGAGCAGCAGTCGCGCCGCTCCCTGCTCCGCCGGGCGGGCCTGCTCGGCGCCGGCCTGACGGCCGCCGGTGTGCTCCCCGGCGTGGCCGCCCCCGCGTACGCCGCCACCCCCGCGTACGCCGCCGCCTCCGGTGCTCGCGGCAAGAACGGCTTCCTCTGGCTGGCCGGCGACCACCACATCCACACCCAGTACAGCAGCGACGGCAAGTACCGCGTCGTCGACCAGGTCCGCCAGGGCGCCCGGCACGGCTTGGACTGGCTGGTCATCACCGACCACGGCAGCGAGACGCACGCCCGGATCGGTGTCGACAAGGTCAACCCGGACATCAGGGCGGCCCGCGCCGCCCACCCGGACACCCTGGTCTTCCAGGGCCTGGAGTGGAACATCCCGGCGGCCGAGCACGGGACCGTGTTCGTGCACCCGGGCAGGAACGAGGTCGCCGTCCTCAAGCAGTTCGAGTCCGACTACGACGGCAGCGTCCACAACGCGTCCGACTCCACGCCCGCCAACGAGGCCCTCGCGGTCGCCGGCCTCGCCTTCCTCGGGGAGCAGGTCAGGCTCCGCAGGGTCAGGGACGCGCTGATGCTCGCCAACCACCCGGCGCGGCGCGGGGTGGACTCCCCGCACGAGATCCGCGCCTGGCGCGACGCGACCGACGCGGGCCACCGGATCGCCGTCGGCTTCGAGGGCGCGCCCGGCCACCAGGCCGCCGGCCTGCCCGCGCCGCTCGGCGCCGGCCGGGCCCGCGGCATCTACGACAACAGCCCGAGCGCCAACTCGTTCGCCGGGTTCCCCCTGGAGAGCTACCGCACCTGGGGCGGCTTCGACTGGATGACGGCCACCGTCGGCGGCCTGTGGGACAGCCTCCTCGCTGAGGGCCGGCCCTGGTGGATCACCGCCAACTCCGACTCCCACCAGGTCTACGCCGACACCGCCGTGCGCGGACCGGGTGGTGACTTCAACACCGACGGCCGGTACCAGGACCCGGTCTACGGCGGCCAGATCGACATCACCCAGGGCGACTTCTGGCCCGGCCAGTACAGCCGTACGCACGTCGGCGCCGACGGCTTCTCCTACGCGGCCGTCATGGACGGCATCCGCGCGGGCCGCGTCTGGGTCGACCACGGCCAGCTCCTCGACGGCCTGGACGCGCGGGTGTCCGGCGGCGGCCGGTGGGCCACTCTCGGCGGCGCCCTGCACGTGAAGAAGGGCACGAAGGTCTCGCTGACGGTGGACGTGACGACAGCGGGCGGCCCCAACTGGGCCGGATTCATGCCGGCCCTGGCCCGGGTGGACGTCATCCGGGGCGAGGTGACCGGCCCGGTCACCGACCGGGACACGTTCACCGCGCCCACGGCGAAGGTCGTCCGCTCCTACGACGTGCACGGGGCCACCGGCACGGTCCGTCTCACCTACGACCTCGGCCGCGTCGACCGCCCGCTGTACGTGCGGCTGCGCGGCACCGACGGCAACCGGTCCGCGGTCGGCGCGAGGGGAGCGGCGGTGGACCCCGCGGGCCCGGCCATCGACGTCGCCGGCGACGCCGATCCGTGGCGCGACCTGTGGTTCTACGCCAACCCGGTGTGGGTACTGCCCTCGTGACGCCGTACGCCCTCACCGTGGACGCGGGGGTGCGGGACCTGCGCGCCGCCGATCACCTGCTGCACTCCCTGGCAGCCGAACTCGCCCTGACCGAGGACGCGTTCGGCTGCACCCACCTGTTGCGCCAGGGGCGGCCGCGCGTCGCCCTGTCCTTCGCGCTGCCGAGCGAGCCGCTCCTGCGCACCGCCCTGGAGCGGCTCGGGGCCGGAGGGTACGAGGTGTCGCCCGGTGTTCCGGACCCGGTGGGCCGCGCGGTGCTCTACCCGGGGGTGTCGGCGCTCACCGGCACCCTGTCGGTGGCGGACCTGCTCGCCCGTTCCGCGATCGACCGCGTGACCGTCCTGGGTCGGGGCACGCGACAACCTCACCCCGACACGCCGTTCCTGACGAACGATCACGTACGTCCGCAGTGGCAGGGCGGCGCGCTGGTCCTCGCCGCCATGCCCGCCGTGGCCGGCGCCCTCGTCCCCTTCGAGGTCCCCGACCCGACCCCGTGCTGCGCGGACCACTGACCGAAGTGCCGTCCCCGGGCCACCCGTTGACCCCGCGCAGTGCGCAGGCCGCGGTGCCGCGGGAGGCGGGCCGCCGCACAGGCCAGGACGCCCAGCAGGGGGGAGAGGGCGGCCGGCCGGCACGGTACGCGGGTGCCGTGGCCGGTGAGGACGGCGGCCGGGAGGTCCGCCACGAACGCGAGCGGAAGGCCGTACGTCACAAGGCCCCGGACCGCCGATGCCGGCAGTCACTCGGTCGACCGCCACGTGGAAAGGCGGCCGGCCGGCTGGGAAGCCGGCCGGCCGCGGACAACCTGACGACCTCGGCGAACTGTCGGTTCGATCGGTCGACCGGTTGGTCGGCTGTTTCCTCGCCCGGAAGTCACGGGCCGGGCGTCACCGGTCGAGGACCGAGAACACGAAGGAGAACTCGGTCGGTTCGGCCCGCAGGTAGTACTGCGGCAGCGGGCCCGGACCGCAGGACTGCGAGCCGATGCCGTGCTGTCCGTGGTCGAGGTTGACCCAAACCGTGTCGCCGGGCGTGAGATCGGTGAGGTGGGCGGCCGCGTCCAGCCGTTCGTTCGTCCAGCGGCGCGCGCTGAACCAGAACTCCGGGTCGCCCTCGACGCGCAGGCCGCCGATCTCCACCCAGCGGACGTCGGCGCGGGCGCCGTTCTCCTGCGGGCGCACGTACGGCGTCTGCAGTGCGTCGACCGTGGACTCCCAGCGGTTCAGGACGGCAGCCGTCCTGGTGTCCGGGTACGCCTCACCGGGGCCGCCGCCGAACCAGCGCACCCGGTCCGCGGTGCCGGGCAGCCCGAGGCGGACGCCCAGCCGGGGCAGCGGCAGCGTCCACTCGCCCTCGGGGGACACCGACACCGCGAGCCGCAGCCGGTCGCCGTCCGAGGTCCAGCGGTACACCGTGGCGAGGCCCAGTTCCCGGGCGGCCGGCGCCACCCGGGTCCGTACCGTCAGCGCCTCCTCGGTCAACTCCACGGCGTCCAGGCGGTGTTGCATGCGGTGCAGGCCGAGTGTGCGCCACAGGACGCCGTAGCGGGTGTCGGACTGCCACTCGGCGCCCTCGTCGTTGTCGGTGGTGGCGCGCCACACGTCCAGGCGCGGGCCGCTCACCTCGATCCCGCCGATCGCGGTGAGCGCGCCGGTCCGGGCGTCGAAGCGGGCCGGGCCCAGGGTGATGTGCCCTTCGCCGCGTACCGGCCGGCCGGTCGAGCCGACGACCGGCAGCGGCCGCGGGGCGACGGGGAGCTGACCCCACGCGACCCGGTGGCCCGTCGGCGCCCACGCGGTGTCGGCCGCGAGCAGCGCGCTCACCGTCCACTGCGTCTCCGCGCCCCGTGGGCCCGCGGGCGGCTCGGGCAGCTTCACCTCGGCCGACTCGCCGGGCGCGAGGGGCGGCACGGACAGCGTGCCGGCCTCGACGGTCTCGCCGTCCACCTGGTACGACCACTCGAAGGTGAGCGCCGACAGGTCCGCGAAGTCGTGCTTGTTGGTGACGCGGACGGTGCCTTCGAGGCCGTCACCGTCGATGCGGACCGGTTCGAGGACCTTCTGGAACTCGACGAGCCCGGGGGAGGGGCTGCGGTCGGGGAACAGCAGTCCGTCGCAGACGAAGTTGCCGTCGTGCAGCTCCTCGCCGAAGTCGCCGCCGTAGGCGTAGCCGAGCTCAGGGTGCTTGACGCCGTGGTCGATCCACTCCCAGACGAAGCCGCCCTGGAGTCGCTCGTACGTCTCGAACAGCCGCTGGTAGTCGGCGAGTCCGCCGGGACCGTTGCCCATGGCGTGCGCGTACTCGCACTGGATGAAGGGCAGTCGGCGCCGCTTCTCGGTCCCGCCGTCCTGGCCCCGGCCGATCGTCTCGACCTCGGCGTGGAAGGCGTACATCCGCGAGTACATGTCGGTGTCGCGGCAGTTCCAGTCGCCCTCGTAGTGCACGAGGCGTCCGGCGTCCCGGGCGTGGATCCACTCGGCCATCGCGGTCAGACCGCGGCCGGTGCCGGCCTCGTTGCCGAGGGACCAGATGACGACGGACGGGTGGTTCTTGTCCCGCTCGACCATGCGGGCCGCGCGGTCCAGGAGGGCGGGGGTCCAGCGGTCGTCGTCCACCGGGTTGTCGCGCCAGCCCTGTTCGGTGAAGCCGTGGGTCTCCAGGTCGCACTCGTCGATGACCCACAGGCCGTACTCGTCGCACAGGTCGAGGAAGGCCGGGTGCGGCGGGTAGTGCGAGGTGCGGACGGCGTTGATGTTGTGCCGCTTCATCAGCAGCACGTCCTCGCGCATCGTCTCCAGGTCCAGGGCGCGGCCCCGCTCCGGATGCCACTCGTGCCGGTTGACGCCCTTGAAGAGGATGGCGCTGCCGTTGACCTTGATCAGGCCGTCGGCGAGTTCGACGGTGCGGAAACCGATGCGCAGCGGCACCCGCTCGCCCTCGGTCACCAGCTCGCCGTCGTACAGCCGGGGCGTCTCCGCCGTCCACGGCAGGACCGGGACCGTCACCGGGGTACCGGTCGCGACCTCGATGTCCAGGTCGGGCACGGTCACCCGTCCGTCGACGTCGGAGTCGACGCGCAGGGTGCCCTCGCCGGAGCGGTGGTCGTAGGAGGCGTGCACGAAGAAGTCGAGCGCGCTGCCCGCCGGGCGGTGCAGCAGGGTGACATCACGGAAGATGCCCGGCAGCCACCACTGGTCCTGGTCCTCCAGGTACGAGCCCGCGGACCACTGGTGGACCCGGACCGCCAGCACATTGCCCGCGGGCTTCAGCAGATGGCCCACGGCGAACTCGTGCGCCAGCCGCGAGCCCTTGAACTCGCCGATGTCGGTGCCGTTGAGCCAGACCCGCGCGCACGACTCGACGCCGTCGAAGCGCAGGACCGCGCCGCCCGCGTCCGGCCCGGCCGGCCAGTCCCGCGGCAGGTCGAAGACCCGCAGATGGTCACCGGTCGGGTTGTCGGTCGGCACGTGCGGCGGGTCGACGGGGAACGGGTAGAGGTGGTTGGTGTAGATCGGGGACCCGAAGGCCCCGTCGCCCTGGAGGACCCAGTGGCCGGGGACCGTGACCTCGGCCCACTCCCCGGCGTCGAACCCCTCCTCGGCGAACGAGTCGTCCTCGGCGTCGGCCGTCGCGGACAGCCGTAGCCGCCAGCTGCCGTTCAGCGACAGGGACTTCGCGTCCGAGGACGCGTACCAGGCGCGGGGCGGCAGGGCGCCGCTGCCCGGTGAGACGTCCTCGACATAGCCGGCCGTGGTGGTGCGGAAAGACATCGGTCTCCAGGTTTCGGGAAGAGGCGTCAGCCCTTGATGCCGGTCTGCGCGATCCCCTGCACCAGCCAGCGCTGGAGGAAGAGGAACACGAGCAGCAGGGGCAGGATGGAAATGGCGGTGGCCATGAAGATCAGGTGGTAGTTGACCGTCTGGTTCGTCATGTACGAGGACAGGGCGACCTGTACGGTCCACGCGCTCGGGTCCTGACCGATGACCAGTGGCCACAGGAAGGAGTTCCACCCGTTGATGAAGGTGATGGTCGCGATCGCCGCGAAGAAGTTCAGCGAGTTGGGCACCACGACGCGCCAGTACGCGCCCCAGTAGCCGAGCCCGTCCACCCGCGCCGCCTCCTCCAGCTCCTTGGGGAACCCCAGGAAGTACTGCCGGAAGAGGAAGCAGGTGAAACCACTGAACAGGCCCGGGATGATGAGACCCCGGTAGGTGTCGACCCAGCCGAGGGACGAGACCAGCACGAAGCTCGGCACGAAGGTGACGGCGGCCGGCACCATCAGGGTGAACAGGACGGCGTAGAAGATCTTGTTGGCGTGCCGGTAGGGGATGCGGGCCAGGCCGTAGCCGGCCAGCGAACACACCAGCAGCGTGCCGACGGTGTGCAGCACGCCCACGACCAGCGAGTTGACCATCGACTGGCCGAAGTCGACCGTGGTGTCGCGGAACGGCTCGGTGATGTTGCTCCACTGGATGTCCGTGGGGAAGAACTTCCAGTTCTCGCCGGTGATGTCGGGGTCCGTCGAGAGGGAGTTGCGGACCAGCAGGTAGAACGGGATCAGGAAGAGGAAGGCGGCGACGCCGGTGGCGAGGTAGAGGCCCGTGGACCCCATGACCGCGCCGCGCCGCCTGCGCGCCGGCGCTGCGGGCGGCGGTGGCGTCTGCCTCACCTCGGGTGCGGTGGTGGTCACTTGGACTCCTCCCCCCTTCCGAATCCCATGAGCTTGCCCTGGAACAGGGTCACGACGACGATCAGCAGGGTCAGCATCACCGCGCCGGCGCTGCCCGCGCCGTAGTCCTGGTTCTGGCCCAGGGCGGTGTAGTACAGCTCGACCAGCGGCGGCCGGCCCCAGGTGGTCTTCGACAGGAGGTTGAAGAACTCGTCGAACGCCTGGTAGGCGGCCACCAGGAGCAGCAGGACCACGGCCGTCGAGGTCGCCCGCAGCTGGGGCAGCGTGATGTACCAGAAGGTCTGCCAGCCCCGCTTGGCACCGTCGATCGCGGCGGCCTCGTACAGCTCGCCCGGGATGTTCTGCAGCGCGGCCAGGAACAGGATCATGAAGAACCCGGACTGGAGCCAGAGCCTCGCGGTGAGGATGACCAGCCAGTACCACGGCGGGTCGGGGTTGGCGAGCCAGGCGATGTTGTCGACGCCGAACCAGCCGATGACGGTGTTCGCCAGACCGAAGCGGACGCCGTTGAAGAGGGACATCTTCCAGATCAGCGAGGCGGCGACGTAGCTGCACGCGGTCGGCAGGAAGAAGACCGAGCGGAAGAACGCCCGCATGAAGCGCAGCCGGTTCACCAGCAGGGCCAGGCCCAGCGACAGGGCCCAGGTGGTCGGCACGATGAACGCGGCGAACACGGTGAAGGTGCCCAGTGAACCGACGAAGTCGCTGTCGCCGAGCATGAAGCGGTAGTTCTCGAGGCCGACGAACTTGTCCGGTGTGACGGTGAAGCGGGCCTCGAAGAAGCTGAGCCAGATGCTCCAGCCGATGGGAACGTAGACGAAGATCACGAGCCCGATGAGGAACGGGCCGGTGAAGAGCCAGAAGTTGAGGGTGCTGCTGCCCCGCAGCCCCCGCCGCGACGACGCCCCGGAGGGCTTCGCCGGGGCGGGGCGCGCGAGGTCGCGTGTGGTGGTCGTCGACATGGCGCAGTCCGTCCGCCGGCCTATCCGAAGAGCTTCTTGAGCTCGCGGCCCACCGTCTTGTCGGCCTTGTCGAGAGAGGCCTCCGGATCCCCGCCCTTGCGCACCGAGTTGGCGAACACGTCCTCCAGCGCGGTGATCATCGCCTGGGTCCAGCCGATGTTGTCGAAGTGTCCGTAGTCCGTGAAGAGTTTGACGCCCTCGGCCGGCAGACCCGACTTCAGCTTGGTGGCCGACGCGGCGATCGAGGTACGCGGCGGGATGTGGAAGCCGTAGGAGGTCGCCCAGTCCTCCTGGTACGTCTTCTGGTCGATCCACAGCCACTTGACGTACGCCTTGGCCGCCTCGACGTTGTCCCCCTTGGCGTTGACGAACATCGACCAGCCGCCGTTGTAGACCGAGGGCTTGCCGCTGTCGGTGACCTTCGGGAACGGGAAGACGCCGATGTCGTCGCCGAGCGTCTGCTGGAACTGCGGCATCGCCCACATGCCGCAGAACTGCATCGCGCACAGGCCCTGGTTGAGCGCCGAGGGGTCCCAGTAGTCGGCCGGGGCGTCCAGGAGCAGGTGACCGCTGGTGAACAGCTTGCGCATCTTCTTGATGCCCTCGATGACGCCGTCCGTGTGGTAGGCGATCTGGTTCTTGTCGTCGAGGGTGTCGGCGCCGGCGGACCAGATCATCGGGTTGATGACGGCGTGCAGGTCGTTGCCGAGGAACAGGCCCTTGACCTTGCCCGTGGTGAGCTTGGCGGCCGCCTCGATGAGCTCGTCGAGGGTGGTGGGCACCTTGACGCCGGCCTTCTCCAGCAGCGAGGGCCGGTAGAAGAAGAACTGCGGGTCGTCGATCATGCGGACGCCGTATATCTTGCCGTCGACCGTGTGCGACTTGATGTCGGCCTGGTTGAAGTCGTCCTTGACCGGCTCGATGATGTCGGTCAGGTCGGCCACCTGACCACTCTTCACGAGCTGGATCTGCGGGTGGAACTCGAAGAGGTCCGGCGCGTTCTTGGTGAGCAGCGTCGCGAAGAGCTTGCTCTCGAAGTCGGAACCGGTGATCCACTGCGTGTTCACCTTGGCCTTGTCGTACGCGGCCGCGTACTTCTTGATGGCCTGCTCGGTGCCCGCCTCGCCGTAGGCGTGGAAGAACTGGGTGAGGTTCGTCCCCGAACCGCCGCTGCCGCCACGGCCGTTGTTGCTGCCGCAGGCGGCCAGCGTGCCGGCCGCGGCCAGGCCCGCTGCTGCCTTGAAGAGTGACCGGCGGTCCCAGTTGCTGCTCATTGCCGACATGGTGACGTCCTTGTCTCGAGTACGGCGGTGGCTCCACGGCGTTGCGGCCGGGCGGCTCGATTCGGCTTGCGGTGCGGGACGTTAACCTTCGGCCAATCCTTCGGCAAGGGGTTGGACGAAGTCTGTTCGAAGCGTTGTGTGGCGTTCGGGATACCGGACGTGACGGAGGGCGGGCCGCCGTGGCGCGCCCCGCGCGGTCTTCCGGTTTCCCCTCGTCGTCAGGAAGGGTGTACGCCGCGGCCCCTGGCGGGCGAGGTGCGCGCCGCGTTGCGCTGACCCACCGACTGGAGCGCGCCCTCGAGCGCGAAGGTCGCCGCGCCCAGGCACACCGGGTCGGTGGGGATGGGTGACAGGACGATCTCGGTGGCGGCCAGCGGCCGTCTCAGCGCGTGCCGGGCCACGGCCTCCCGCACCTCCGCCACCAGCGGCGCACCGAGGGTCGCGGCCACCCAGCTGCTCAGTACGACGACCTCGGGATTGAACAGGTTCACCAGGTCGGAGATGCCGGCGCCCAGGTAGCGGGCGGTGTCGTGGACCACCTTGAGTGCCACCGGATCGCCGTCGGCGACCCCGCGGGCCAGCGCGTCGACGGTCGCCGTCTGGTCCTCCGGGTGCAGCAGGGGGCTGCCGGGGCTCAGCTCACGCAGGTTCAGCATGATGCCGGGCGCGCCGACGTACGTCTCCACGCACCCGTGGTTGCCGCAGTGGCACAGCCGCCCGTCCAGGACCAGCGTGGTGTGCCCCCACTCGCCGGCACTGTTGCTCACGCCCCGGTGCAGTCCGCCGCCCAGGACGAGCCCGGCGCCCACCCCGGTCCCGAGGTTGACCACCACGGCGTCCCCGCGGCCGCGCGCGGCACCGAACCACAGCTCGGCGACCGCGCAGGCACGCAGCGGATTGTCCAGGTAGAGGGGGTAGGAGATGTGCTCGGAGAGCAGGTCGAGCAGGGGCACGTCGTGCCAGTCCCAGTTGGGCGCGTACTCCGAGATCCCGGTGTCGCGGTCCACCTGGCCCGGCACACTGACCCCCACGCCGAGAACCCGCGCGCCCTCGATCCCGGCCTGGGTGACCACCGAGCCGACGGCCGCGGCGACATGGCCGACCACCTGCTCGGGGCGGCTCTCACCGGGGCGCATGTCCTCCTCGGCGCGCGCCAGCACGTTCAGCCCGAGGTCGAAGAGCTCGACATGGACGTACGTCTCGGCGATGTCCACGCCGATCAGCGCGCCCCCCGACGCGTTGACGGCGACGAGACCGCGGGGGCGTCCCCCCGCCGAGTCCTCGAACCCGACCTCCGTGATCATGCGCAGGTCGAGCAGTTCGCCGACCAGTGTGGCGACCGTCGCCAGACTCAGTCCGGTGGCGGCCGCCAGCTGCTGGCGGGAGGTGGGCGAGGCGGCGACGAGCTGGCGCAGCACCCCGTAGCGGTTCGCGGTCCGGATGTCACGTGAGGTGCGCTTCATGGGGCCGGCCCCCGTCCTTTCGACTCCGGCGGACCGGGGCAGAACGGCACCGGCGCGGCGCAAGGCTATGGCGCGCCGGGACTTACTACAAGGGGTTAGGAAAGGGGTTTGACAAAGTCAGGAGCCCAGCAGGTCCCGGACGAAGGCGTTGCTGAACTTACCCTCCCGGTCCAGGTCGCGGACCAGCGCCCGGAAGTCGTCCAGGCGGGGGTAGCGGCCGCGCAGCACCTCCGCCGGCACGGTGAACACCTTCCCCCAGTGCGGGCGGGCGTCGAAGGGGTCCAGCGCCTCCTCCACGCGCCGCACCACCGGCAGCACCGCCTCGGTGTCCTCGACCCAGGTGAAGTGAGCGGCGACCGTGTCCCGTCCGTGGGACGGGCTCAGCCACTGGGCGTCGGCGGCGACGGTCCGCACCTCGCAGGTCTGCAGTACGGGGGCGACCGTCTCCCGGATCCTGTCGATCGCATACAGCATGTCGGCGGCGAACCGGCGCGGCAGCAGGTACTCCGACTGGAGCTCCGTCCCGCTGCTCGGCGTGAACTCGGCCCGGAAGTGCGGCAGCCGCTCGTGCCACGGCCCCGGCACACCGAACTGCTCGGTGCAGTTGACCGCCGGCATCCCCGGCACCGGATGCAGCGCCTCGGTGGCCGGCGCCGCCCACGGGAAGTCCGCGAGGGGCTGGTCGGTGCGCCGCTTGCGCCACACCTGCCGGAAGCCCGGCTCCCGCCAGTCGGTGAACAGGCTCACACTGTACGCCGACGCAGCCACCGCCTCGAAGTCCAGCCCGGCCAGCGGCAGTTCGGTGAACAGGTGCTGCTCGACCTCGAAGCCGGGCTCCAGGTCGAGGGTGAGGGCGGTGACCACGCCGAGGGCGCCGAGGGAGGTGACGGCGCCGCCGAAGCGCGGGTCGTCCCGTCCCAGGACGACCGTCGAGCCGTCCGCCGTGACGATCTCCACCTCGCGCACCGCCGACGCCAGCGACCCGTTGCCGACACCGGAGCCGTGTGTGCCGGTGGCGACCGAACCGGCCACCGAGATGTGCGGCAGCGACGCCATGTTGGCCAGCGCCAGCCCGCGGTCGTGCACCCGGCGGGCCAGTTCCGCGTACCGGACGCCGCCGCCGACCCGCACGGTACGGGCCGCCGTGTCGACCTCCACCTCGGCCGGCAGGGCGTCCAGCGAGAGCAGCACGCCACCGGGGCCGGGCTCGGCGATCTCGTTGAAGGAGTGCCCGCTGCCCAGCACCCGCACCGCGGCACCGGCGGCGACCAGGGTCCGCAGCGCGTCCAGCGAGCGCGGGCGGTGCAGGTCCCCGGCGAAGGTGATGTTCCCCGCCCAGTTGGTGACCGTCTCCGTCATCGTGTCGTCCCTCCCGAGAGATGCGTCCGCGCCGACCCTCTCATCCGGCGCCACCCGCCGCGCGCACCGGCCCGTCGCCCGTTTCGCCGCACCCCGCGCGGCGGAGGGGGCCCCGGCACGGCCGGCGCGCAGGCGGGGGCATACCGTGAGGAGTCGTACGCCTGAGCCGCAAGGAGATGACGGATGGGCAGCCGTACCGCGCTGGTCGAGGATCTGATGGAGCGCTTCCCGCACGTACCGCGGGAGGCCGTCTTCAAGGAGGACCTGCTCCGTGGCGGGGTGGCCTTCGACCCGTCGGCCCTGAGCGACAACGAGAAGGGCGAGGTCAAGCCGAAGTCGTACTTCATCTTCAGCTTCGACCACGGCACCCTGCCCGAGCTCGGCGAGGCCGCGCTGCGGCGCCCGCCGGAGGAGATCATCCTCACCGGCGGCCCCTACGACCTGCGGCGGACCGTCGTCTCCGTACGGGTGAACCCCTCCTCGCCGTACCGCGTGGCCGCCGGTGAGGACGGCCTGCTCGGGCTCTACCTCGACGGACGGCGGATCTCCGACGTCGGGGTGCCGCCCATGCCCGAGTACTACCGGCACACCCTCGCGAACGGGAAGTCGGTCATGGAGGTGGCCCCCACCATCCAGTGGGGCTACCTGATCTACCTCACCGTCTTCCGGGTCTGCCAGTACTTCGGCGCCAAGGAGGAGTGCCAGTACTGCGACATCAACCACAACTGGCGACAGCACAAGGCCGCCGGTCGACCGTATACGGGAGTCAAGGACGTCGAGGAGGTCCTCGAAGCCCTGGAGATCATCGACCGCTACGACACCGCCAAGGCGTCCACCGCCTACACGCTGACCGGCGGCGCGATCACCTCCAAGCTCCAGGGGCGCGACGAGGCCGACTTCTACGGCCACTACGCCAAGGCCATCGAGGAGCGCTTCCCGGGCCGGTGGATCGGCAAGGTCGTCGCCCAGGCCCTGCCGCGCGACGACGTGCAGCGCTTCAAGGACTACGGCGTGCAGATCTACCACCCGAACTTCGAGGTATGGGACCGCCGGCTGTTCGAGCTGTACTGCCCCGGCAAGGAGCGCTACGTCGGCCGCGACGAGTGGCACCGGCGGATCCTCGACTCGGCGGACGTGTTCGGCGCGCGCAACGTGATCCCCAACTTCGTGGCGGGCGTGGAGATGGCCGAGCCGTTCGGCTTCACCACGGTCGACGAGGCGATCGCCTCCACCACGGAGGGCCTGCGCTTCTTCATGTCGCACGGCATCACGCCCCGCTTCACCACCTGGTGCCCCGAGCCGACCACCCCGCTCGGCAAGGCCAACCCCCACGGCGCGCCCCTGGAGTACCACATCCGGCTGCTGGAGGCCTACCGCGCCACCATGGACGACTTCGGCCTGTCCTCGCCCCCCGGCTACGGCCCGCCGGGGCCCGGCCGTGCCGTCTTCTCCGTCAGCTCCTTCATGGACAGCCTGCCCGCCCGCGAGCCCGCCGGGGACCAGGACGAGGTCCGCGCCTAGAGGGCTGCCGACCGGCCCTCCGGCGGGGGCGGGAGGGCCGGAAGAACAATCAAGTGGACCGGCGTCGATACTTTTCGGCGTTCCTTCCGTATTACTCCGGTAGTAACGAGAAACGGGTGCGGGAACACCGGACGGAGACGGCCGGGGCGGGCGAGCCCCGGCCGCGAATCGGCGGACGTCTCAATTGAATACGGCGCTTGTCAGTTGTGCGGAAAACGTGAAAAGCTCTTCTCCTGCCCCGAGGTTCCCCCCAACTCCGTTGCCAATATGGTGAGTTGACCTCGCTTGTGGATGCAGGAGACCCATGCCCGACCTGCCGACCCCCCAGGACGCCGCTGAGGCCGCACTGTTCTCCGAGTGCTGGGATGCCGTGCTCTCCTACGCCGATCTGTGCACGGCCGGCTCCACCGCGGCCACACAGCTGGCCACCGAGGCGTTCGCCCTCGGCATGCGGGAGGCACGTACCGCCGACACCGGCCTCGCCCGCGGCGCCGCCCGCCGCTCCGCCCGTCTGCCCATGATCCCCCTGCTGCTGACCGCCGTCCGCACCACCGCGGCGACCTGGGAGGACCATGGCCAGGGACACCGCCTCGACCCGGAGCTGCGGCTGTGGCTGCACTCGGACGGAGCGGCCCGCTACACCGGACCCCCGCTGCAGCGGCCGCTCGCCCTGCGCGGCGTGCGCGACCTCCAGGAACCCGACGCGGCGCTGCTGTGGCTGGCCGAGGTGGAGGCGCTGCCGCTGCCCGTGGTGGCCCGCCGGCTCGGCCACGACCCGGCCGCGATAGCGGAGGAACTCGCCCAGGTACGCGGCCTGTTCCGGGACCGCTGCCACCGCAACCACCTCGACACGCCGATGACCGGGCAGTGCCGCAGCTACGCCCGGCTGCTCGACGCGGTCACCCGCTCGCCCGCCGCCGACACCCCGCCGGACCTCTCCCGGCACATGGCACGCTGCGTGGAGTGCGCCGAGGCCGCCGCGTGTCTGCGGCTGCACGGCGGCGGACTGCCCGGGGCCCTCGTCGGTGGCGTCATCGGCTGGGGCGGCCTCGCCTACCTGGAGCGCCGCCGCCGGGCCGCCGAGGTGCGCCTGGGCGCGGGACGCCCGGACCCGGTGGACGGACAGGGCGCGGAGCCCGGCTCCGTCGCGCACAAGGCGCGCGTCGTGCGCAGCGGCCTGCTCGTCGCGGCCGTCCTGGTCTCCCTGCTGGCGCTCGCCGTCTCGATGATGCCCATGGGCGGCGACGACGGCGCCGCGGCCTCCGGGGACTCCAACCGCCAGCCGGTGGCCGACCCCGGCGTGTCCGCGCCGTCCGTCGACCCCCTGCCGTCCGGCTCGAAGAAGTCGTCCGCGAAGGGCGAGCCGAACGCGTCCCGGTCGGGCGGGGGCGGCCAGGGGAGCAAGTCCGACCCCGAGCCCCAGGGCACCTCCGCGTCGACCGCCGGCGGCGAACAGGGCGACGGCGGGAGCAAGTCGGCCGGCTGCGCGTTCCGCTACGAACTCGTCAACCAGTGGCCCGACGGCTTCCAGGCCACCGTCACCGTCACCAGCACCCGGGCCCTCGCCAACTGGCGGGTGTCCTGGACCTTCCGGGACGGCCAGAAGGTCAACCAGATGTGGGACGCGAGCTTCGCCCAGAACGGCTCGCGCGTCACCGCGGCCGCCGCCGACTACAACAAGTCCGTCCCTGCGGACGGCACCCTCACCTTCGGGTTCCTCTCCTCGTGGCAGGGCAGGAACTCCCCGGCGTACGGCTTCGAGCTGAACGGCACGAGCTGCACGAAGGCCTGACGCGGAAAAGGTGTTGAGGGCCGGGGAAGGGCCGGTCTAGAGTTGCCGCGCGGCACGCCGGACGGCGTGCCGGAGCGCGGACGAGTGGAATCGAGGAGGTGTCGACCGATGGCTGTCATTGCGATGGGCGCTGCCCGCATCAGTGAGTTCATCACGTCCACCTCCGTGGCCGCCGGCTGACACCACGAATCCTCCGCGCCCGAGCGCGCGGTGCCGGGGCCGCCCCTGTGAAGGGTCACCCTTGTCTTCCACCTCTGCTTTCTCCGCTCTCGTCCCCTACGGCTGGGACGAGGCGTGGGCGGACGAGTTCGCCCCGCACGAGCCCGAGGGTCTGCTGCCCGGACGTGTCGTCCGGGTCGACCGCGGGCAGTGCGACGTCATCACCGCCGACGGTCCGGTGCGGGCCGACACCGCGTTCGTCACCCCCCACGACCCGCTGCGCGTCGTGTGCACCGGTGACTGGGTCGTCGTGGAACCCGGCGGCAACCCGCGCTACGTACGGACGTGTCTGCCGCGCCGTACCGCCTTCGTGCGCTCCACCTCCTCCAAGCGGTCCGAGGGGCAGATCCTCGCCGCCAACGTCGACCACGCGGTCGTCGCCGTGTCGCTGGCCGCCGAACTCGACCTCGGCCGCATCGAACGCTTCCTGGCCCTGGCCTGGGAGTCCGGGGCGCAGCCCGTGGTCGTCCTCACCAAGGCCGACCTCGTGCCGGACGCGGCGACCCGGGCGTACCTCGTCCAGGATGTCGAGACGGCCGCGCCCGGTGTGCCGGTGCTGCCGGTCAGCGCCCGGGACGGGGACGGGCTCGACGTGCTCGCCGCGGTCGTCTCCGGCGGCACCTCCGTGCTGCTCGGCCAGTCCGGCGCGGGCAAGTCCACGCTCGCGAACGCCCTGCTCGGCGCGGACGTGATGGACGTCCAGGCCATCCGTGACGTGGACGGCAAGGGCCGCCACACGACCACCACGCGCAACCTCCTCGCCCTGCCCGGCGGGGGCGTGCTGATCGACACCCCGGGCCTGCGGGGCGTCGGCCTGTGGGACGCCGGGACCGGTGTCGGGCAGGTCTTCTCCGAGATCGAGCAACTCGCCCGGCGGTGCCGTTTCCACGACTGCGCGCACGGGTCCGAGCCGGGGTGCGCGGTGCTGGCCGCGCTCGAATCCGGCGAACTGCCCGAGCGCCGGCTCGACAGCTACCGCAAGCTCCTGCGGGAGAACCAGCGGATCGTCGCCAAGACCGACGCGCGGCTGCGGGCCGAGATCCGCAAGGACTGGAAGCGGAAGGGGGCGGAGGGCCGGGCGGCGATGGAGGCGAAACGGGGGAGCCGACGCGCGTAGTCCCCACGTTTCCGTCCCGCGTACCGGGACGTATCGTCGCGTCCGATTTCCGCCAGCGGTGTTCTCCACCGTCGCTCACACTGGAGGGCGTGATGGACGAGGACACCAGGTACGAGGCGGTGCGCAGCCGGGACGCCCGGTTCGACGGCGCGTTCTTCTTCGCCGTCGAGACGACCGGTATCTACTGTCGGCCCAGCTGCCCGGCGGTGACGCCGAAGCGGCGCAACGTGCGCTTCTTCGCGACGGCCGCCGCCGCGCAGGGCTCGGGTTTCCGGGCCTGCCGGCGGTGCCGCCCGGACGCCGTGCCGGGCTCCGCCGACTGGAACGCCCGCGCCGACGTGGTGGGGCGGGCCATGCGCCTGATCGGCGACGGAGTCGTCGACCGGGAGGGCGTGGCCGGCCTCGCCGCACGGCTCGGGTACAGCGCGCGCCAGGTGCAGCGGCAGCTCACCACCGAGCTGGGCGCCGGACCCGTCGCGCTGGCCCGCGCCCAGCGGGCGCACACCGCGCGCGTCCTGCTGCAGACGACCGAGCTGGCGGTCACCGAGATCGCCTTCGCGTCGGGGTTCGCCAGTGTGCGGCAGTTCAACGACACCGTCCGGGCCGTGTACGCGGCGACACCGAGCACCCTGCGGGCCACCGCACCGCGCGGCGGCCGGGCGGACCGGCGGGCGGCCACCCCGGCCGCGGGCATCCCGCTGCGCCTCGCCCACCGCGGGACGTATCAGGCCGGTGCCGTCTTCGACCTGCTGGAGTCCGAGGCGGTGCCCGGCGTGGAGGAGATGAGCGGCCCGCGCGGCCGGCGCACCTACCGGCGCACCCTGCGCCTGCCGCACGGCACCGGCATCGCCGCCGTCGACGAGCGGCCCGGCGGCCCCGGGCCGGCGCCCGGCGCCGCGCACCCGGGCGGCTGGCTGGACGTGCGTCTGCACCTCACCGACCCCCGGGACCTGACCACCGCCGTCGGCCGGCTGCGGCGCCTGTTCGACCTGGACGCCGACCCGTACGCCGTCGACGAACGGCTCGGCGCCGACGAACGCCTCGCCCCGCTGGTCACGGCCCGCCCCGGGCTGCGCTCGCCGGGCGCGGCCGACCCCGAGGAACTCGCGGTACGGGTACTGACCGGCCGGGCCGGGGCCGAGCGGCTGGTCCGGCGGTACGGCAAGGCCCTGGACGCCCCCTGCGGCAGCCTCACCCACCTCTTCCCCGAGCCCGCCGTCCTCGCCGGGGCCGCACCGCACGGACCGCGGGGCGCGCTCACCGCGGCCCTGGCGGACGGTGCCGTACGCCTGGACCCGGGCGCCGACCGGGACGACACCCAGCGCGCGCTGCTGGCGCTGCCCGGTCTGGACGCCCGTACGGTCGCCGCCGTCCGCACCCGCGCCCTCGGCGACCCGGACGTCGCGCCACCCGGCGCCGACATCCCCGACAGCTGGCGCCCCTGGCGCTCCTATGCCGTGCGACACCTGCTTGCAGCAGGGGAGTTGGAGTTCTCGTGAGCACCCCGACCTACTGGACCAGCGTGGACAGCCCCGTCGGCACCCTGCTGCTGACCGCCGGCCCGTCCGGCGCCCTGACCTCGCTCTCGGTACCCGGCCAGAAGGGCGGCCGCGGCGTCCAGGACGACTGGCTGCACGACCCGGGCCCGTTCCGGACGGCCGGGGAGCAGCTCGCCGCCTACTTCGCAGGCGACCTCAAGGAGTTCCGGCTGGAGCTGCGGCCGGCCGGCACCGAGTTCCGGGTGCGGGTGTGGGACGCCCTCGACTCCGTTCCGTACGGAGGCACCGTGACCTACGGCGAGATCGCCGCCCGGATCGGCGCCCCCAGGGCCGCCGTACGGGCCGTGGGCGGAGCGATCGGCGCCAACCCGCTGCTCATCGTCCGCCCGTGCCACCGGGTGATCGGCGCCGACGGCTCGCTGACCGGGTACGCGGGCGGCCTCGACCGCAAGACGCGGCTGCTCACCCTGGAGGGCGTCCTGCCGCACCCGGCCCCCGGACTCACGGCGCCGCCTCCTCCAGTCCCCAGCTGTGGATCCGCCGCGGCACGACACGGATCACCTCCTCGCTGAAGTGCGGGCCCAGCTCGTGCGGGCCGGTGAGGAGTTCCGCCTCACCGCGGATCTCGACCCCCCGCACCTTCCACGGCCGCAGGCTGACGATGTCGTCGACGACCAGGGCGACCTTCTGGTTCTGCCGCAGATTGCGCCACTTCTTCGTACGGCCCATGGCCATGCCGCCGATCAGGATCGTGCCGTCCTCCTGCGGGAAGAAGCCGACCGGGTTGGCCTGCGGCTGGCCCTGGGCGTCGACGGTGGCGAGCCGTCCCAGCCGCTGCGACCTGAGGTACGCGCGCTCGGCCTCGCTGAATGCGGTCATGGCAGCCAGCCAAACACGCACGGCGGACCCGGCGCATCGTCTTGTGGACCTACGTCCGAGGCCCCGCGTGTCCCACGACCGGCCGAGTCACGCCTCACCCCGTGAGCACCGCTCCCAGCCACGCGCCCATGATCAGCAGACAGGTGAAGAGTTCCGCGAGGACGCTGGAACCGCCCGAGCGCATCGCCGTCCGCAAGGACGCCATCGCCTCGCCGTGCCGGCCGAGGCGGAGGCGCTCGCAGAGATAGATGCCGCCCATGAAGCCGGGGATCGCGCCCAGCACCGGAAGCAGGAAGAAGCCGGCCAGCGCCCCGGCCCCGGCGTACACCGCCATCCGGGGAGTGGCGCCGCTCGCCCGCAGTTGTCGGGGCGGCAGCGCCCAGCGCACCACCTGGGACACGAACAGCGCGACGGTGGCGCCCACCAGGGTCCACCAGGCGACCGGCCGCGGGTCCTTCAGCGCCCACCACAGGACCGCGGCCCACACGAGCCACGACCCCGGCACCCCGGGCACCAGCACTCCGCACAAGCCGAGCAGGAGGACCGCACCGACCAGCAGGAGGTCCCACACTCCCATCTGACCAGACTGCCGGAGAGCAGGGGACGCCGCAGGTCAGCCCGGCTCGCCGGGCAGCCCCGTACGCGCCCCGCCTCCGTATCCCTGTTCGACAGGTCACCCGACGCGCCGTGCGCAGCACCGGAGTCGGACCGGATTTTCCCGATGCCCCGTTTTCATCCCGGCCAAGCGGTGGACAATCGGGGGCATGAGTCAGCAGGGGGGAACGCCCGCCGGTCACGAGGACGACTGGTGGAGGCAGCTGTACGAGGACTCCACCGGGGACACCGGCCCCACGGCCGCGCCCGATTCACTGGACGACCGGTTCGCGTCGGCGGCGGAAGCGGTGGACGCCGGGCCGGGCACGTCCGAGGCCCCGCCCCGCGCGCGGCCCACGCGGGACACCCCGCCCCGCGCCCCCTGGGAGCCGCCGTCCGGCGCGCCCCCGGCCTCCACGACCTTTCCCCGCGGACCGATGCCGCCGGGTTTCGTCGGGCGCACGGCGGACGCCCGGACACCGTCCTCGACCGACGGCCACCCCTCACCGCAGCCCCCGGCCCCCACGATCCCCGCCTCCCGGACACCTCCCGAAGCGCCCCGGCCCACCGGCTCGGACGCCGCCCGGGACGAAGGCAGGGGGCCGGACCCGTCCGAGGGCTCGGCCACCGGCCGGGGGCCCGACCCGGACCGGGAGGCTGACCCGGGCCCTGCGTGGGACACCGGTCAAGCCACCGGTCAAGCCGCTGGCCGGGACGCGGGCCGGGACGTCGGCCGGGACGCGGGCCGTGGGGCGGATCGGGGCGCCGGTCCGGATGCGGGCCGGGGCGCGGACCGCGACCGGGACGCCGACCCGGGTCCTGAGTCGGGCAGGGGTCCGGCTCCCGCCTGGGGCCGCGACCGGAACGCCGACCCGGGTCCTGAGTCGGCCAGGGGTCCGGCTCCCGCCTGGGGCCGGGACCGGGACGCCGTGACCGGTGGCCCTCATGCCGACGTCAGTGACCAGGACGTCAGGGGTGACGATCCTTACGCCGGTACCGATGGCCGCTTCGCCGATCCCAGCGGTTCCGGCGCCGGTTCGGGTGCCGGTTCGGGTTCCGGTGCCGTGGCCGATGCCGACCGGAACGCCATCGCCGCCGCCGCGGAGGCCGCCGAGGCCGTGCAGACGGGCCCCTTTTCCCGCGGCTGGCCGCCGGGCCCCTTCGCGGGCCGGACCACGCCGGACCGCGTCCCCGGCCCGACCTCGCCGGACCCCGTCCCCACTCCTGCGGATGACCACCCCGACGGTGGTGGCGCGGTCGTGCCCCCGGTCGTCGCGGCGGGTCGTGGCGACACCCGGGCGGACGTCCCCGCCGCGGCCCCCGTCGCCGTCGACTACGTCGGTTCCGGTCCGCCGACCTACGACGCCGAACCCACCGCCCTGCCGCCCGCCGACCCCGACGACCTGGACGACCTGGTGGCGGACACCGTCCTCGACGGGGCCCGGTACGGGGCCTGCACGCTGCGGGCCGTGTCCGCGCGCGGGGACTCCGCCCGGTTCCGGGGCGAGCCGCGCCGGGACTCCCTGCTCACCGCGCGCTTCGGGACCGGCGACCAGACGCTCGTGCTGGTCGCGATGGCGACCGGGGCGCGGGCCACCCCGGAGGCGCACCGGGCCGCCGCCGAGGCCTGCCGGTGGATCGGCCGGGCCGTGGGCCGCAGCCACGCCCGGCTCGCCGAGGACATAAGGGCGGGCCGCCGCGGCGACCTGAAGTCCGGGCTGCACCGCCTCACCGACCGCAGCCTCGGCCGGCTCCGGGCCAGCGCCGCCGAACAGGGCGTCAGCCCGGAGGAGTACGCGGCCAGCCTGCGCTGCCTGCTCCTGCCGGCCGACCCCGACTGCCGTACCCGCGTGTTCTTCGGCGTCGGCACCGGCGGACTGTTCCGGCTGCGCGACGGGGAGTGGCAGGACATCGAGCCGAGGGTCGCCGACGTCACCGGCGAACCGGTCGTCGGCTTCGGGTCGCCGCCCGCCGAGACCCCCGAGGGCGACCGGCTCACCATGGACCTCGGCATCCCGACCCCGCCGAGCCCCTACGAGCCCGCGCCCGAGCCGCCCCGCGAGCCGTTCCGTTTCCGCGCCTCCGTCGGCCGCCCGGGTGACACGCTCCTGATGTGCACCGGCGGCCTCGCCGAGCCGTTGCGGGGCGAGCCCGAGCTGTGCGGATACCTCACCGGGCGGTGGGCCGGGCAGACCCCGCCCGGTCTCGCCGCGTTCCTCGCCGACGTCCAGGTCCGGGTCAAGGGATACGCCGACGATCGTACGGCCGCGGCCGTTTGGGAGGCATGACGGCGGTCCCTGTGCATTCATGGACCCTGCGGGGATCTCCGGACACCGAAGGGGCACGGAAGCACCATGGCCAAGCAGAACGTCGCCGAGCAGTTCGTCGACATCGTCGTCCGCGCCGGAGTCAAACGCCTCTACGGCGTCGTCGGCGACAGCCTCAACCCGGTCGTGGACGCGGTCCGCCGCAACGCCGCCCTCGACTGGGTGCACGTCCGCCACGAGGAGACCGCGGCCTTCGCGGCCGGTGCGGAGGCCCAGATCACCGGCAAACTGACGGCCTGCGCCGGCTCCAGCGGACCCGGCAACCTGCACCTCATCAACGGCCTCTACGACGCCCACCGCTCCATGGCGCCCGTCCTCGCCCTCGCCTCGCACATCCCCTCCAGCGAGATCGGCCTCGGCTACTTCCAGGAGACCCACCCCGACCAGCTGTTCCGCGAGTGCAGCCACTACAGCGAGCTGATCTCCAGCCCGAAGCAGATGCCGAGGCTGCTGCAGACGGCGATCCAGCACGCGGTCGGCCAGTCCGGCGTCAGCGTCGTCGCCCTCCCCGGTGACATCGCCGGGCAGCCCGCGCCCGAGAAGGCGGCGGAGACCGCCCTCGTCACCTCGCGGCCCAGCGTCCGCCCCGGCGACACCGAGCTCGACAAGCTCGTCGACATGATCGACCGGGCGGAGCGGGTCACCCTGTTCTGCGGCAGCGGCACGGCGGGCGCGCACGCCGAGGTCATGGAGTTCGCCGGCAAGATCAAGTCCCCGGTGGGACACGCGCTGCGCGGCAAGGAGTGGATCCAGTACGACAACCCCTACGACGTCGGCATGAGCGGTCTGCTCGGCTACGGCGCCGCCTACGAGGCCACCCACGAGTGCGACCTGCTGATCCTGCTCGGCACCGACTTCCCGTACAACGCCTTCCTGCCCGACGACGTGAAGATCGTGCAGGTCGACATCCGGCCCGAGCACCTGGGCCGTCGCTCCAAGCTGGACCTCGCGGTGTGGGGCGACGTGCGGGAGACCCTGCGCTGTCTCACCCCGCGCGTGCGCACCAAGGACGACCGGCGCTTCCTCGACAAGATGCTCAAGAAGCACGCGGACGCGCTGGAGGGGGTCGTCAAGGCGTACACCCGCAAGGTCGACAAGCACGTGCCCATCCACCCCGAGTACGTGGCCTCCGTGCTCGACGAACTCGCCGACGACGACGCGGTGTTCACCGTCGACACCGGCATGTGCAACGTCTGGGCAGCCCGCTACATCTCACCCAACGGCCGCCGCCGCGTCATCGGTTCCTTCTCCCACGGCTCGATGGCGAACGCGCTGCCCATGGCGATCGGGGCGCAGTTCGCCGACCGGAGCCGCCAGGTCGTCTCCATGTCGGGCGACGGCGGGTTCTCCATGCTCATGGGCGACTTCCTCACCCTCGTGCAGTACGACCTGCCGGTGAAGGTCGTCCTCTTCAACAACTCCTCGCTCGGCATGGTGGAGTTGGAGATGCTGGTCGCCGGACTGCCCTCGTACGGCACGACGAACAGGAACCCGGACTTCGCCGCCGTGGCCCGTGCCTGCGGTGCCCACGGGGTGCGCGTCGAGAAGCCCAAGGACCTCGCGGGCGCCCTCAAGGACGCGTTCCGGCACAAGGGCCCGGCCCTGGTCGACGTGGTCACCGATCCCAGCGCCCTCTCCATCCCGCCGAAGATCAGTGCCGAGATGGTGACCGGGTTCGCCCTGTCCGCCTCGAAGATCGTGCTGGACGGCGGGGTCGGCCGGATGCTGCAGATGGCCCGCTCCAACCTGCGCAACGTGCCGCGGCCGTAGGGGCGTCGGGCGCAGGGGCGCGTCGGTGGTCAGTCGGCGGGCACCCACCGGCGCTCTCCCGCATCGTTCGACCCGTACCAGTAGCGGGGCAGTCCCCTGATGCCGCTCGTCCGGAAGGGGCGGCCGTGGTCGTCCACGCGGACCGTGCCCGTGCGGCCCTGCGAGGACCAGTCGAGTTCGAGGTACCAGTCGCAGGCGCAGTTCTCGGTCCGCGCGGTGACCAGCAGTACCTCCGGGTCCTCGGCGGACACCCGGTAGGGCATGCTCACCGCGGGGATCGTGTGCTCGCTGTCCGCGCCCGCGACCGAGCGGGCGATCGGCCGGTCCTGGTCCAGGTCGACGGCGAAGTAGCGGGGACTGATCTCTCCGCCGCAGCCCTGTTCCATGGCGTAGACATTGCCCTGGACGGGGGCCGCGCGCCCGACGACACGGACCCGCAGCGCCTCCAGGACCACGGCCGTCGAGGACCGCCCCTGGACCGAGATCCGTACGTTGGTCTCCCGCCCGTGCACCGCGCCCTGCGTCGCCGCCCAGGGGCCGGCGTCCTGGGCGGCCGGAGGCGGCGGGACCTGCCCGGGCGGCTTGGCGATGACGTAGTCGTGAGCGCATCCGAGCGCCCACGCCTGGGAGTCGGCGGACCAGGCCAGGGGGACGGCGCCGGAGTCCGGCCTGCCGGGCCCGGGACTCCCGGCGGTCCCTGAGCCCTTCCCCGTGCCGGTCCCGGAAGCCGGGCGGGACGCGGACACCCTGGCGTGCGCCGAGGGCGACCGTGTCACCGAGACGCCGGGGGAGGGGCTTGCAGGGGTGGCCGACGGGCGGTGGACGGTGCCGGGGGCCGAGCTGCGGGAGACCGGCGGCGCCTGGGCGGTACCGCCGTCCGGGCGACGGTCGGCCGACAGGGCCGAGAGGCTGCCCAGGGTGACCAGCAGCACGGTGGCCACGGCCGCCGTGACGGCGGTCCGGCGACGCCGGTACCAAGGGGGCAGGAGCGGAGACGCCGAAGCTCCGGTGCCGGTGGGGCCCCCGGAAGCTCCGTCGGTGTCGTCGGCAGGTGGGGTGGGGCTGTCGGCAGGTCCGTCGGTGTCGTCGGCGGGGCGGGTCGTGTCGTGGGCGGGTCCGGTGGGGTCGTCGGCAGGTGGGGTCGTGCCGTCGGCAGGACCGGTGGTGCGGGGGCGTTGGCGGGCGGCCACCGCCCGGAGCCACACCCGGTGCAGCTCCAGGCGCTCGTCCGCCGACGCCCCGCACAGCACGGCGAAACGCTCCACGGGCGCGTAGTCGAGGGACACCGCCTCACCGGCGCAGTAGCGGTGCAGCGTGGAGGTGTTCATGCTCAGGCGGCGGGCCAGCGAACCGTAACTGCGGTCCGTGCGCTCCTTCAGCCGCCGCAGCAGCGCCGCGAACTCCTCGACGTCCTCGTGTGCGGGCACCGTACCCCCGTCTCCCGGCCCGGGACGGCATCCCAGGCACTCCATGTACCTGCACGTCAGATGGCCTGGGACGGTTCCACCGTCACCGATCGCGCTTCGGTGGTTGCGCCTGCCGGCCCCATCAGCCGATGCTTCTGGTGTCGCACCGACCGCCGCCGGACCGACCAGCCGGCCGCCGCGATTTCCGACACCCAGCCACCTCAACACGGGGGACCCCCATGTCCACACGCATTCGAGCGGGAACGCTCACCGCACTCGCCGTCGCGGGACTCGCCGCAGGCGCCACGCTCGCCGCACCGGCGGACGCGGCCACGAGGGCGCCCGGCTTCCTCACGGCGTCGGACCTGCCACCGCAACCCTCCTCGCCGTGGACGGCCGGCAAGGTCACCGCCGGGGTACCGGAGGAGGTGGCGAGCGACCCGTGCCTGAGCAGGGCGCTGGGCGGCGGCTCCGGCACCTGGTACCGGAACTTCAGGACCGACCTCGACACCGGTGCCCGGCAGGTCTCCGTCGAACTGCCGGACGTCCGGGCCGCCAAGGGCCGCTTCTCGCGGTTGGACAAGGACATCAGGTCCTGCCCGGTGCGGATCGAACGGGCCGATCCGGAGGTGGAGGCCACGCTCAAGGACTACGGCTCGCTGGCCGTCGAGGAGGGCGCCCACGTCTACGGCCTGCACACCGAGACCTCCTGGGGCGCGACCGACATCCGTCTGCTCTCGGTCGGCCGGGACGGCCGCACGGTGACGGTCGTGGACTGGGGCCGGCTGGGCGACTTCCGGGACGCGCCGGTGAAGGCCTTCAAGAAGACGACCAGAACCGCCGTCAGGAAGCTGCACTGAGCGTCCCGACCACGCCGGCTGTCCCGACCACACCCACCGGCCGGACCACACCGACCGGCCGGACCACACCGACCGCACCGGACCGCCGCACCACGGACGTGCCGTCCGGAACCAGGGCCGCCCTCCCGCCACGGGGGTCGGGAGGGCGGCCCCGCACCTGTTCGACCGCGCACGGCCGAACGACACGACCCTCGCCGAGACCGGTCCTGACGACCCATCGCCATGACCGACCATCACGACCGAACACGGGGAACACTCAGATGACCAGCAGCACCACCCGCCGTACCACCCGCCGTTCCGTCCGCCGTACGGCGCTGACCGCGAGTCTGCTCGCCGTCGCGCTCGGCCTCGGCGCCACGGCACAGGCGTCCGCCGGCGCGCCGCGTTCCGTCAGCGGCAAGCCGTCCGACTCCGTCACCCGCATCGCCGACTTCTACGGCGCCTACATCGACGCCCAGAGCGACCCGGACCACGGCGGCAAGCTCGCGCGGGAACTCCGGAAGTACTACCTCAGCGCCTCCTTCGCGAGGGAGCTGAAGGCGTGGGAGGCGGAGAACCACGCGGACGGCGTCCTGCGCGCCCAGAACGTCCCGCTCAAGTGGAAGGTCACCGACAACGGCACCGCCGACTACACCGAGGCGGGCATCACCCTCACCTGGGGCGGCGGCAGGACCACCAGGCTGGTCGTCGACATGACCCGCGGCCACAAGATCTTCCACATCGGCACCAGGGGCGCCGGGTCCCGATAGCCGCTGGGGGACCGCCTGATTCCGGCCAGTTTCGCGAGCCGGGGACCTCACTCCGTACCCGCGTGTCTGGCGCGTGCCCCACTGGGCATGGATCCCGTGAACGTGTTCGAGCAGGGGGAACCGACATCGGCACGCGGGCGGGCGGGGGACATGGAGAGGCAGGTACGGGGAGGCGGTCCCACGGCAGTAGGGGCCTTCTCGGCGGAGACGGCGGCGCACGCGGCCGCGAGCGCCACGGAAAGGGCGCCGGCACCTCAGCTCAGGCGCAGACTCGGACGGGCGGACCTGCGGGCGGTGCCCGAGGCACGCCGGGCACTGCGTGAGCTGTTACGGACCTGGGGGAGGCCCGGACGATCGGAGATAGCCGAACTGCTGACCAGTGAACTCGTCACCAACGCGGTGATCCACACCGACCATGACGCCCTGCTCACGGCCACGCTGGGTCCCCGTGGACTCAGGGTCGAGGTGCGGGACTTCGTGAGCCGCAGACCCCGGCTGCGGGTACCGATCGCCGACGACGGTACGCACGGCCGGGGCCTGCTTCTGGTGCAGTCCCTCGCGGACGCGTGGGGTGTGCGGGTGCACGGGGTGGGCAAGGCCGTGTGGTTCGAGCTCGACGCCCACGCGGCGTGAGGGGCAACGGGGAGGGGGGGGGGGGGGGGGGGGCCGCGCCCCCCCCCCCCCCCCGCCGTTCCCCCGACACCACGCCTCCAAGAGCCCGAGCTTTTTTTCCCCGGAGAAAAGGAGGGG
>NZ_JBWKDW010000001.1:325768-402734 GCF_056435735.1 Streptomyces sp. NPDC043878 | reverse complement strand
CCCCGCCTTGACGCAGAGGGGGGGGTCTAGTGGGGGGGGGGGGCAAGCGGGATGTTACGTTGCGGCCCCAGCCCCGACTATGGGGGGGGAAGGGGGGGGGGGGCCCCCCCCCCCCTCCCCCCCCCCCCCTCCCCGTGTCGGCCGTCCTAGCCGAACTGCTGCTCAAGGTCCTTGAGCTTGCGTTCAAGGGAATCGAGGCGCGGGAGAGCCATTGTGTCGTCCTCCGCGGTGAGGTCCACGGTGTGCGACTCGGACCCCCTGCGGACCGGCTGCAGCGAGGCCCGGGCACGCGCGGGCAGTTCCGGCGATATGGCAGGCTCCGTGGACGCCTGGGCGGGAGCCCGCTCCAGCTCGGCCTGGGCCTCCAGCTGCCGGCCCCGGCCGACGATGCCGCGGTGGCCCCGGCTGATCGCCTTGAGCTGGGCGCGCTCCACCCGCTGCTGGTCGCGCCGGCGCAGACGGGTCGCTTCCTTCTCACGCTTGTCCTCGCGGACCTCGTCGACCGCCTCGTCCAGGCTGCGCACGTTCTCCAGGAGCATCAGCGACCACGCCTTGTACGTCTCGCGCGGGGCACGCAGCCAGCGCACTATACGGATCTGCGGCAGCGGGCGCGGTACCAGACCCTGCTCGCGCAGGGCGGCCCGGCGGGTCTGCTTCAGCGCGCGGTCGAAGAGCACGGCCGCCGAGAGGGACATGCCGGAGAAGAACTGCGGCGCGCCGTCGTGGCCGAGGCCCCTGGGCGCGTGCACCCAGTTGAACCAGGCCGCGGCACCCGCGAACGTCCACACGAGTATCCGGGAGCCGAGGGCCGCGTCACCGTGGCTGGCCTCGCGGACCGCGAGCACGGAGCAGAACATCGCCGCGCCGTCCAGACCGAACGGCACCAGGTACTCCCAGCCGTTGGTCAGGCCGAGGTTCTGCTGGCCGAAGCCGACCAGACCGTGGAAGGAGAGCGCGGCGGCGACGGCCGCGCAGCAGAACAGAAGAACATAGGAGGCCGTGCCGTAGACGGCCTCCTTGCGCCTGCGGCGCTCCTCGGTGCGCTCCCACGAGTCTTCCGAGCCCGCGTTGTCCCCCGAGGAGCGCTTGCCGCGCGCGAGTACCGCCACCGCCGCCAGCATGCCCAGGAGCAGTACGGCGCCCGGAAGCAGCCAGTTCAGCGATATGTCGGTCAGTCTCATCTGGGGTCCCTTGCATTGGGATAGGGCGTAACGCCCGCCATAGTGGCCCAATTCCACCGGTCCTCAGGGGGTTTCGGGGCAAGAGGCCGCCAAGGAGGTGCAAGGGGATGCCCAGGACGGCGTTCTGCTCGAACTGCCGCTTGAGGGGCGGGAGTTGAGTTCGAATAAGACTACCCGTCCGGGTGGTTCCACGGAAAGTTCCTGCGACAAGTGAGGAAGTTGTGAAGTGCCGGTAACCGGAGCGGGGCCCGTTCGCGGCCGATCCTAGAGGACGCCTGGTCGGGACGTTTGCTGAGGGTGCCTCAACTGGCGGCGGCGCCCGTCAGCTTGGGGTCGCGGCTCATGTCCCGGGTGCGCGGGCAGGTGCCGCAGATGTCCTCGGGGCGCACCGTGTAGAACATGCAGCAGCTCGCCCGGTCCCGGGTGGGCTGCGCCCCGCCGTCCGGGGCGGCCTGCGCGCGGAAGGCGGCCGAGCCGACGTACGGCCGGGTCGTACCCGGCAACAGCAGCCCGAGCTCCCGCACCGCGCGCTCCGGCTCGCCGAGCAGTCGGGCGACGTACCAGAGCCCCTCCACGACCTCGTCGGTCGCCATGCCCCACAGGGCGCGGCCGCGGCGCCGCGTGCGCGGTCCGAACGCGGTCAGCACGGGCTCCAGGTGCTCGGCGACGGCCGACCGCACCTCGCCCCGCAGGGCCTCCTCGCCGGCCACCACCCGGGCGCCGGGCAGGGCCGCCGCGGGGTCGCCCGGCAGGCAGGCGAAGCCGGCCGGGCGTACGGCCATACGGCCCAGGGCGAGGCCGGGGGCGCTGCGGTCGTAGGAGACGTCGGTCACGGGCAGGCGGGGCACCCGGCGGTGCAGGAACCACGGAACGGTGATCAGGAGGCAGGCGGGCCAGGCGTACCGGTGCAGCCCGAAGCTCGCCACGACGTCCGGGCGCGCCCGCCGTCCGTGGTCCCGCAGTACCTGGGCGTCGTCGTGGGCGAGGAAGGCGTCGAGCGCGGCGCCGCCCTCCGCGAGTGAGGCGGCGCTGATCCAGCCGCCGCCGCGGGGGAGTTCGGCCCCGGTGACCCGCTCGGTCACGGCGAGCTGCGGGAGGACCTCGGCGAGCCGGGCGTACGCGCCCGCGAGGGCCGAAGAGGGCACAGGCATGCCGGAACCACCGATCCGTGATCGCCGAGAGCGGACTGGGTTTGCCAGGTAAGGCTAACCTTATCTGAACTCGTGAGTATGTGAACTGGCGGCTTCTGCGCCTATGGTGCTTGACGGACGAGTAACAACCAGCCGTAATGACCCCAAGTACCGACACGTCCGGAGGAGGACCCGTGAAGCAGGGCACGCAGGGCTCCGCCGCCACGGGCATCCCCGATCCGTCCGCCGCGGCGGTACGGGTGCCGTCGCAGCCGCGGGCCGGGGACGTGGAGCGGGAGCGGCTCGCCGCGCCCGGGGCGGCGAGGGGTGAGCACACCCACAGCGAACAGCCGCTTCCCCGCCCCCGTGCCGTCGTCCAGCGGTCCTCCGTGCGCGGGCAGATCCTCGACGCCCTGCGCACCGCGCTGGTCACCGGCGAGCTGCGGCCGGGCGAGGTCTACTCGGCCCCCGCGCTCGGCGACCGCTTCGGCGTCTCCGCGACGCCGGTCCGCGAGGCCATGCAGCAACTGGCGCTGGAGGGCGCCGTCGAGGTGGTCCCCAACCGCGGCTTCCGGGTCGTCGAACGCGGGGCGCGGGAGCTGGCCGAACTGGCCGAGGTGCGGGCCCTGATCGAGGTGCCGGTGATGCTGCGGCTGGCCCGCACGGTGCCCGCCGACCGCTGGAGCGCGCTGCTGCCCGCCGCCGAGGCGACGGTCCGCGCGGCGTCCTCAGGCTGCCGCGCCACGTACGCCGAGTCGGACCGGGCCTTCCACCGGGCGATGCTGTCCCTCTGCGGGAACGAGCAGCTGGTGCAGGTCGCCGACGACCTGCACCGCCGCGCCCAGTGGCCGCTGGTCGGCGCCCCCGCTTCCCGGGGCCGCGGCGACCTGGCCTCCGACGCGGCGGAACACCTCACGCTCCTGGACGCGCTGGTCGCGCGGGACCTGGAAGCGGTCCGGTCACTGATCGCGGCCCACTTCACCACCACCCTCTGACCGCACGGCCCGACCGTGACCGCACGGCCCGACCGTGACCGCACGGCCCGACCGTGATCGGTCGGTCCGCGCGACCGCGACTCGTGATTGACGGCCCGACCGCGACCGCGACTCGCGTTTGACGGCCCGACCGCGACGGCGACCGCGATCGGGACGGTCTGGGCTCGACCGCGACGCACGGCCCCACCGCACCGCCCCACCGCACCGCCCCACCCTGACCGCACCGCCACCCCGACCGCACCGCCCCACCCCGACCGACCGGCAACCGCTCTCGCCGGTCGGTCCCTCGCGCTACGCCGTCGCCGCCGGTGGTGTCACCGGTGGGGTGAGCTGCCGGGCCAGCCAGGTCGGGACGCCGCCGAGGAGACGGAACAGGCGGCCCGCCTCCTCCCGGAGCCGGGACGCCTCCGGTTCGGTCTCCGCGTCGGCCAGCGAGGCCAGCGCCGGCGCCGTGCCGACGAGATAGCCCAACTCCTCGCGGATGCGCAGGGATTCGGTGAAGCCGTGCCGGGCCTCCGCCAACTCGCCCTCGCGCAGGGCGAGTCCCGCGAGGTGGCGCCAGGTGAAGGACAGCAGCAGGGGGTCGGCGTGCGCGGCGGCCCCGGCGTGGGCGCGGCGGTAGGCCGCCCGCGCCGCCTGCGGTGAGCCCGCGAGGTTCTCCGCGAGCAGCCCGCGCCGGAAGTCCAGCAGGGCCCGCGCGGCCGCCCCCGGAGGGATCAGTGCGGCCGCCCGCCCGAGCGCGGCCCGTGCCTCGTCGGCGCGGTCCCGCACGCCGTGCAGCGTGGCCGCGTACGCCAGTTGTCCCCGTTCGCAGGCGGCGGCCCCGCGCTCGTCGTCGCCGTGGGCCAGCGCCTCGGCCGTACGCAGCGCGTCCTCGGCCTCCTCCCAGCCCTGCTCGGTGTACAGGCACCGCTCCACGAGCAGGCCGGCCCGTTGCAGCGCGGCCGCCGCGGTGTCCGGCCGGAGCAGGGCGGCCGCGTCGGCCCAGCAGGCACGTGAGCGCAGCCGCCATACCGCGGTCTGGAGTGGATCGTCACCGGCGGTCGTTCCGTAACCAGACATGGCGGTAGACGCCACAGTGTCCTCCCCAAGATCCCAGCACGTCGTCGAGCTGTGAGCGGTTGCGGCATCTCAGCACGAATTCCGGGGCCCGGCCAAGAGGGTGGGTGAAAGAATTCACAAAGTCGTGGGGCGGGGGGCGCCCGCACGCCGGCCGGTCGCGTCCGCCGGTGAGCTCAGCTCATCCGCAGCGCCAGGAAGAAATCGAGCTTGTCCTCCAGCCGGGACAGGTCACGGCTCGTCAACTGCTCGATCCGCCCGACCCGGTAGCGCAGTGTGTTGACGTGCAGGTGCAGCCGGGCCGCACACCGCGTCCAGGAGCCGTCGCAGTCGAGGAACGCCTCCAGGGTCGGGATCAGTTCGGCGCGGTGCCGGCGGTCGTAGTCCCGCAGCGGGTCGAGCAGTCGCGCCGTGAACGCGCGCCGGACGTCGTCGGGGACGAAGGGCAGCAGCAGGACGTGCGAGGCCAGTTCCTGGTGCCCGGCCGCGCACACCCGGCCCGGCCGCGCCGCCGCCACCCGCCGGGCGTGCCGGGCCTCCTCCAGGGCCCCGCGCAGCCCCTCCGCCGAGTGCACGGACGCGCTGACGCCGAGGGTGAGCCGCCCGTCGCCGTCGAGGCCGGCCGCCAGCGGCAGCCGTACGGTCTCCAGGAGCGCGTCGGCGAGGACACCGCCCTCGGAGCCGTCGTGCTCGCTCGACACCGCCGGCAGCGGTACCAGCGCGACGGCCTCGTCACCCGTGTGGGCCACGGCGATCCGGTCGGAGGGCTCGGGGCCGGTGGCGAGCGGGTCGACCAGGATCTCCTCCAGGAGCGACTGCGCCGCCGGGCCGCTCTCCAGGTCGGCGCCCTCCCAGTCGACCCGGGCCACGACCACCTGCCACTGCGGGGCCGCGCCGAGCCCGGGCAGCAGCACGGGTGCCGCGACCCTCAGGCGCGCGGCGATCTCGGCGGGCGGCGCGCCCGTCTGCACCAGTTCGAGGACCTCCTGCGCGAGCCGGCGCCGTACCGTGCGCCCCGCGTCGCGCCGGTCCCGTTCGACGGCGATCAGCTGGGCCACGCCCTGGAGCAGGTCGAGCCGTTCCTCGGGCCAGTCCCCGGCGTCCGCCTCGACGGCCAGCAGCCAGTCGGACAGCACCGTCTCACGCACGTCCCGGGCGTCCTGCGCGGAGCGGCCGCCGCCGCGGACCGGGAAGACGGAGTACGCCGTGGTGCCCAGGACCAGCCGGTGCGGCCCGCGCCGGCCCGTGCGGACCGCCGTCAGGTGCTCGGCCGCCAGCCGGGCGCACACGTCGGCGGGCAGCGCGGGCCCGGCCGCCTTGGAGCCGGCGATCAGCCGCCCGGCCGGGGACAGCACCCAGGCCCGCAGGTCCAGGTCCGAGCCGAGCAGGTCGAGGACCACGTCGGGGCCGCCGCCCGCCGGGCCGGAGGTCATCATCCGGCGGTGCCGGTCCACGACGGCCGCGAGGTCACCGGCCCGCTCCCCGGAGACCTGCCGTACGACGTGCTCGGTGATGGTCGCGAAGGCCACCGACTCGTGCACGGCGAAGAGTGGCAGCCGGTGCCGGGCGCAGGCGAGGACGAGGTCCTCGGGGACGTCCCCGAGCTCGGCCTCGCCGGCCGCGAGGGCGGCCACCCCGGCGGCCACCAGGATCCGGACGAACGGCTCGGAGTCCGCCGCGTCCCGGCGCCAGGCCAGGCCCGTGAGGACCAGCTCGCCGCCCGAGAGGTAGCGGCTGGGGTCCCGGAGGTCGGTGGTCATCACCCCGCGCACGGTGCGGTCCAGCTCGTCCCCGCCGCCGAGCAGCCGCAGGCCCAGCGCGTCGGTGTCCAGCAGTGCGCGCAGCCGCATTCTCGTCGCCGCCGTTCCTTGTCTCGAAATCTACGATGCATCTTGAGGGACTCGTGGTGACGGGCCCGCCGCCGGGCCGGCGGCCGGTGTCCGCCGCCTCCCGGGCCGCGTCCCGGCTGTGTCGCAGGTCACGGGGGGCGTGTCTCGTGTTTCCAGAGGAAAACGAGGAGGTTACCGGGGTTCTCCGTTCATACGAATCTACAAGATGCCTGCCCTGGCCAGCCAACTCCTTCATGGTTTCCGTGACTGACCCCATCGGAGTGCCGCGCTGTGTACTGACGTCGATCCGCGTAAACAGCACATGAACGAGCCGGGCCCACCGCACACGATCTGGCTTGATCCGTACGCCCCACGAAGAAGAGAGCCGGTCATGGACTTCCTTCGCCCCGCCAGCTGGGAGGAGGCGCTCGCCGCGAAGGCAGCGCATCCCACCGCTGTGCCGATCGCGGGTGGCACCGACGTGATGGTCGAGATCAACTTCGACCACCGCCGGCCCGAGTACCTGCTCGACCTCAACCGGATCGGCGACCTCTACGAGTGGGAGGTCGGCGAGGAGAGCGTGCGGCTCGGTGCCTCCGTCCCGTACGCGAAGATCATGGAGCACCTGCGCTCCGCCCTGCCCGGCCTGGCTCTCGCCTCGCACACGGTCGCATCCCCGCAGATCCGCAACCGCGGCGGCGTCGGCGGCAACCTCGGTACCGCCTCCCCGGCCGGCGACGCCCACCCCGCTTTGCTGGCGGCGGGCGCCGAGGTCGAGGCCGAGTCCGTGCGCGGCTCGCGCCTGATCCCGATCGACGCGTTCTACACCGGCGTGAAGCGCAACGCGCTCGCCCCCGACGAGCTGATCCGGGCCGTGCACGTCAAGAAGGCGGACGGCCCCCAGCAGTACTCCAAGGTCGGCACCCGCAACGCCATGGTCATCGCGGTGTGCGCCTTCGGCCTGGCCCTGCACCCCCGCACCCGCACGGTCCGTACCGGCATCGGCTCGGCCGCCCCGACCCCCGTCCGGGCGAGGACCGCGGAGGAGTTCCTGAACGCGGCGCTCGACGAGGGCGGCTTCTGGGACAACGGAAAGATCATCACCCCGTCGGTCGCCAAGCAGTTCGCGGAGCTGTGCGCCGCCGCCTGCAACCCGATCGACGACGTCCGGGGCACGGCGAGCTACCGCCGCCACGCGGTCGGCGTCATGGCCCGCCGCACACTGACCTGGACCTGGGAGTCGTACCGCGGCACCGCCGCCCGCACGGAGGGAGCCGCGTAATGCGCGTCAGTTTCACGGTCAACGGCCGCCGGCAGGAAGCCGACGACGTCTGGGAGGGCGAGTCCCTGCTGTACGTGCTGCGTGAGCGGATGGGCCTGCCCGGCTCCAAGAACGCCTGCGAGCAGGGCGAGTGCGGTTCCTGCACGGTCCGCCTGGACGGCGTGCCGGTGTGCGCGTGCCTGGTCGCGGCCGGTCAGGTCGAGGGCCGCGAGGTCGTCACCGTCGAGGGACTCGCCGACTTCGCCAAGCAGCGCGCGGAGCAGGGCGGCTGCGCGTCGGGCGGCTGCGGCACGTCCGTCCGGGACGCCCGCCTGTGGGCCGCCGAGGGGCAGGACTCCCATACCGGCCAGGGCACCGAACTCTCCCCGATCCAGCAGGCTTTCATCGACGCCGGTGCCGTCCAGTGCGGCTTCTGCACCCCGGGGCTGCTGGTCGCCGCCGACGAGATGCTGGAGCGCAACCCCAACCCCAGCGACGCGGACATCCGCGAGGCGCTCTCGGGCAACCTGTGCCGCTGCACCGGCTACGAGAAGATCATGGACGCGGTCCGCCTGGCGGCCGCCCGACAGGGAGAGGCGGTCTGACGATGTCCCGTGACGCCGCGCCCACCGGCGCTCCCCTCGGCACTCCCACCAAGGTCACCCAGGGCTCCCCGGCCAAGGGCGGCATCGGCGAGTCCACGCTCCGCCCCGACGGCACCCTCAAGGTCACCGGCGAGTTCGCGTACTCCTCCGACATGTGGCACGAGGACATGCTCTGGGGCCAGATCCTGCGCTCCACGGTCGCGCACGCCGAGATCGTCTCCATCGACACGAGCGAGGCGCTGAAGGTCCCGGGCGTGCACGCCGTCATGACGTACGACGACCTGCCGACCGGCGTGCGCACCTACGGCCTGGAGATCCAGGACACCCCGGTCCTCGCGCACGGCAAGGTCCGCCACCACGGCGAGCCGGTCGCCATCGTCGCCGCCGACCACCCGGAGACCGCCCGCCGGGCGGCCGCCCGGATCAGGGTCGAGTACCGCGAACTGCCCGTCGTCACCGACGAGGCGTCCGCGACCGCGCCGGACGCCGTCCTGATCCACGAGCACCGCGACGACCACCACATCGGGCACGTCCCGCACCCCAACATCGTGCACCGCCAGCCGATCGTCCGCGGCGACGTCGCGGCCGCCCGGGAGCGCGCGGACTTCGTGGTCGAGGGCGAGTACACCTTCGGCATGCAGGACCAGGCGTTCCTCGGACCCGAGTCCGGTCTCGCCGTGCCGGCCGAGGACGGCGGCGTCGACCTCTACATCGCCACCCAGTGGCTGCACTCCGACCTGCGCCAGATCGCGCCCGTGCTCGGCCTGCCCGAGGACAAGGTCCGGATGACGCTGTCCGGCGTCGGCGGCGCGTTCGGCGGCCGCGAGGACCTGTCGATGCAGATCCACGCCTGTCTGCTGGCGCTGCGCACGGGCCGGCCCGTGAAGATCGTCTACAACCGCTTCGAGTCCTTCTTCGGACACGTCCACCGGCACCCCGCCAAGCTGTACTACGAGCACGGGGCCACCCGCGACGGCCGGCTGACGCACGTCAAGTGCCGCATCGTCCTCGACGGCGGCGCCTACGCCTCCGCGTCCCCCGCGGTCGTGGGCAACGCCTCCTCGCTCGGCGTCGGCCCCTACGTCGTCGACGACGTCGACATCGAGGCCATCGCCCTGTACACCAACAACCCGCCGTGCGGCGCCATGCGCGGCTTCGGCGCGGTCCAGGCGTGCTTCGCCTACGAAGCGCAGATGGACAAGCTCGCCGACCAGGTGGGCCTGGACCGGGTCGAGTTCAGGCAGCGCAACGCGATGACCCAGGGCAGCCTGCTGCCGACCGGGCAGGCGGTCGACTCGCCGGCCCCGGTGGCCGAACTCCTGCGCCGCGTCAAGGCGATGCCCCTGCCGCCCGCGCGCCAGTGGGAGAGCAGCGAGGGCGCGGACGTACGGCAGCTGCCCGGCGGTCTGTCCAACACCACGCACGGCGAGGGCGTCGTGCGGGGCGTCGGCTACGCGGTCGGCATCAAGAACGTCGGCTTCTCCGAGGGCTTCGACGACTACTCGACCGCCCGGGTCCGCATGGAGGTCGTCGGCGGCGATCCGGTGGCCACCGTGCACACCGCGATGGCGGAGGTCGGCCAGGGCGGGGTCACCGTCCACGCGCAGATCGCCCGCACCGAGCTGGGGGTCGCGCAGGTGACCATCCAGCCGGCCGACACCCGGGTGGGCAGCGCGGGTTCGACGTCCGCCTCACGCCAGACGTACGTCACCGGCGGCGCCGTGAAGAACTCCTGCGAGCTGGTCCGCGAGCAGGTCCTGGAACTGGGCCGCCGAAGGCTCGGCACCTACCATCCCGCCTGGGCCACCGCCGAACTGGTCCTGGAGGACGGCAAGGTCGTCACCGACGGCGGCGAGGTCCTCGCCGACCTGGTGGACGTCCTGGAGGACGACGCGGTCGAGGTCGAGGCGGAGTGGCGGCACCGGCCGACCGAACCCTTCGACCTGCGCACCGGGCAGGGCAACGGCCACGTCCAGTACTCCTTCGCCGCGCACCGCGCCGTCGTCGAGGTGGACACCGAGCTCGGCCTGGTCAAGGTCGTCGAACTGGCCTGTGCCCAGGACGTCGGCAAGGCGCTCAACCCGCTGTCCGTCATCGGCCAGATCCAGGGCGGTACCACCCAGGGGCTCGGCGTCGCCGTCATGGAGGAGATCATCGTCGATCCGAAAACGGCGAAGGTCAGGAACCCCTCCTTCACCGACTACCTGATCCCCACCATCCTCGACACGCCGACCATCCCGGTCGACGTCCTCGAACTGGCCGACGACCACGCCCCGTACGGGCTGCGCGGGGTCGGCGAGGCACCCACCCTGTCCTCGACCCCTGCCGTCCTCGCGGCGATCCGCGCCGCGACGGGCCTGGAGTTGAACCGGACGCCGGTACGGCCCGAACACCTGACGGGCACGGCGTAGCGTCCGCCCGCCGCCGCGAGGGGCCGTGCACCGGGTCCGGGAAACCCCCGGGCCGCACGGCAGGCGCGGCGGCACCCGCACCGGACCGCCGCTCCACCAGGCCGACTCCGGTGCGGGACCGCGCAGTTGAAACGATCACGTTCGTCTCGGGCCGTCCCCCGGGCCGTCCATTCCCAAATCCCGCAACCGCCGCAGGCGACCGCGGGTGCCCCTGTGAACCTTGGGAGTAGGCCCACATGACCCAGCAGTCCCTGGAGCCGGAGACCGTCGCCGACGACGCGGGTGAGGCACCCCGCGTCCCGGCCGGCCGGTCCTGGCTCGACCGGTACTTCCACATAACCCGGCGCGGCTCCTCGGTCGCGCGTGAGGTGCGCGGCGGCGTCACCACCTTCATGGCGATGGCGTACATCCTGCTCCTCAACCCGCTGGTCCTGTCCGGCAAGGACGTGTCGGGGCACGCGCTCGGCCAGAACGCCCTGATCACCGCGACCGCGTTCGCCGCGGCCCTCACCACACTGCTGATGGGGTTCCTCGGCAGGGTGCCGCTGGCGCTCGCCGCCGGCCTCTCGGTGTCCGGGGTGCTGTCCTCGCAGGTCGTCCCGCAGACGACCTGGCCGCAGGCCATGGGGATGTGCGTGTTGTACGGCGTGGTCATCATGCTGCTCGTCGTCACCGGCCTGCGCGAGATGATCATGAACGCGATCCCGCTCGGGCTGAAGCACGGCATCACCATGGGCATCGGTCTGTTCATCGCACTGATCGGCCTGGTGAAGGCCGGTTTCGTGCACCAGGGCGAGGCGACTCCGGTCACCCTCGGCCCGGCCGGTGAACTGTCCGGCTGGCCCGTCCTGCTGTTCGCCGTCACCCTGCTGGCGATCTTCATGCTCCAGGCGCGGGGCATGCCCGGGGCCATCCTGTTCGGCATCGTCGGCGGCACCGTGCTGGCGGTGCTGCTCAACGCGCTGGGGGTCGTCGACCCGAGGCAGTGGGCGAGCGGGGCCCCCGCACTGCACGGCAGCGCGGTCTCCATGCCCGACTTCTCCCTCTTCGGGAAGGTCGAGTTCGGCGGCTGGGGGCAGGTCGGCGCGATGACGGTCGGCATGATCGTGTTCACGCTGGTGCTGGCCGGCTTCTTCGACGCCATGGCCACGATCATCGGCGTCGGCACGGAGGCCGGACTCGCCGACCGGCAGGGCCGCATGCCGGGCCTGTCCAAGGCGCTGTTCATCGACGGCGCGGGTGGCGCGATCGGCGGCGTGGCGGGCGCGTCGGGGCAGACGGTGTTCGTCGAGTCAGCGACCGGGGTCGGCGAGGGCGCCCGCACCGGGCTGTCCTCCGTCGTCACCGGACTGTTCTTCGCGGCCTGTCTGTTCTTCACCCCGCTGACGGCGATCGTGCCGGGCGAGGTGGCCGCCGCGGCCCTGGTGGTCATCGGCGCGATGATGATGACGAACGCCCGGCACGTCGACTGGGCCGACCGGGCCACCGCGATCCCCGTCTTCCTGACCGTCGTGATCATGCCGTTCACGTACTCCATCACGGCGGGCGTCGCGGCCGGGGTCATCGCCCACGTCGCCCTCCGGACCGCCCAGGGCAGGGCGCGGGAGATCGGGGCGTTCATGTGGGGCCTGGCAGTGATCTTCCTGGTCTATTTCGCCCTCTACCCGATTGAGGGCTGGCTGGGCGTTCACTAGGAAGAGGCCGGCCCCCTCCGCACACCCGTCACTGGCAAGGAGACCGAAGATGCTGGACATCGCCGAGGAGCTCGACCGGTGGGTCGGGCAGGGACGCGACTTCGCCGTCGCCACGGTGGTGGCCGTCGGGGGCAGTGCCCCCCGGCTGCCCGGCGCCGCCCTCGCGGTGGACACCGACGGCACGGCGATCGGCTCGGTCTCCGGGGGCTGTGTCGAGGGCGCCGTCTACGAGCTGTGCCGGCAGGCGCTGGAGGACGGGGAGCCGGTCCTGGAGCGCTTCGGCTACAGCGACGAGGACGCGTTCGCCGTGGGGCTGACCTGCGGCGGTGTCATCGACATCCTCGTCACTCCGGTACGGGCCGGCGACCCGGTCCGTGCGGTGGCCGCCGCCGCGCTGTCCGCCGCCGCCCGGGGACGGGCCGCGGCGGTGGCCCGGATCGTGACGGGCCCGCCAGAACTGGCCGGCCGGGCCCTGTTGGTCCACCCCGACGGCTCCTACGACGGCGGCTTCGGCGCCCATCCGGAACTCGACCGCGCGATCGCCGCCGAGGCCGGTGCCTTCCTGGACGCCGGCCGCACCGGCACCCTGGAGATCGGTGAGCGGGGCTCGCGCTGCGGGGCGCCGCTGACGGTGCTGGTGGAGTCGTCCGTCCCGCCGCCCCGGATGATCGTGTTCGGCGCGATCGACTTCGCGTCCGCCCTGGTCGGAGTCGGCAAGTTCCTCGGTTACCACGTCACGGTGTGCGACGCCCGCCCGGTGTTCGCCACCCGGACCCGCTTCCCGGAGGCCGACGAGATCGTCGTCGAGTGGCCCCACACCTATCTGGAACGGACGTCCGTGGACGCCCGCACGGTGCTGTGCGTCCTGACCCACGACGCCAGGTTCGACGTACCGCTGCTGCGGCTCGCGCTGCGCCTGCCGGTGGCGTACGTCGGCGCGATGGGCTCGCGCCGCACCCACCTCGACCGCGAGGCCCGGCTGCGGGAGACCGGCGTGAGCGAGCTGGAGCTGACCCGCCTGAGGTCCCCGATCGGCCTCGACCTCGGCGCCCGTACCCCGGAGGAGACGGCCCTGTCGATCGCGGCGGAGATCGTCGCCCACCGGCGTGGCGGCAGCGGGGTCCCGCTGACCGGCGCCCACACCCCGATCCACCACGACACGGCGGACACCTCGCGGGCGAAGGGGCGGATCGGGTCGGTGGCCTGACCGGAGCCGGCGGTTCCCCTCGGACTCCGTCGGGCGGCCGCTGTCAGGGCCGCCTGAGCAGCCGGTTCGCCGCCCGTCCGAACACGTACCGGGCGGCGGCGCCGAGCACGGGGTCGGCGAGGGCAGGCAGCGGGCGGACGCTCACGTCCTCGCGCCACAGCACCCGCGCGCGGCCGCCGGGCCCCGGCCCCACCTCGATCTCGGCCCAGCCCCTGACGATCCGGCCGCGCTTCTCGATCCGGCACAGGCCGGGTTCGCCGTCCACCGGAGGGCGCCAGAGCGTCACCTCCATCAGGTCGTCGACGGACAGGACACCGAGTCCCGAGCGGGCGACGAAGCGTGTTCCCTCGTGCGTCGGCGGGGGCGTGAGCACCCTGACGCGGGTCAGCGGAACCACCTCACCGTGCCGGGGCCACTCCGTGAGCCGGCGCCACGCCTCCTCGGGGGAGAGCGGAGCCGTACGTTCGATGAGGATGTCGACCACGGGAGGATCTTAGGCAGCCGAACCCGTACGTCCACGCCTTCGGGGCCGGCTCACCCGCATGGCCCGGCGCATAGGGGCGCGTCGGCGTGGACGGGAGGGCGGCCCCGCGCGCGTCGGGTGCGCACGGACGGGCAGGGGCGGGACCGTCTCCGCGGCGGCTGCCGGCGGGCGGCGGGACGGCTCAGGGCCGGTACACCTTGCCCGGTTCGGCCTTCCCCGGCGCCAGCAGCTGCGGCACGGTCACGAACACGTACCCCCGCTCCTTGAGGGCGTCGATGATGCCGGGCACGGCGGGGACCGTGCCCTGGTAGATGTCGTGCAGCAGGATGATCCCGTCCCGGGACGACTGGGCCAGGACACGGCGGGTGATCAGGTCCGAGTCGGTCGTCGTGTAGTCCTTGGCGGTCACGCTCCACAGCACCTCGGAGAGGCCCAGCTCGCGGCAGATCTCGTGCACCGTGTCGTCCGTACGGCCCTGGGGCGGCCGCATCAGCGTGGGGCGCCGTCCGGTGAGGCGCTGTATCTCCCGGTTGGGGCGCTCCAGTTCGGCGCGTATCGCGTCCGGTTCGATGCGGGTGAGGATCTTGTGGTCCCAGGTGTGGCTGGCCACCTCGTGGCCCTCGGCCGCGATCCGCCGTACCAGGTCCGGGTACCTGTCGATGTGCCGCTTGCCCAGCAGGAAGAAGGTGGCCGGGACGCGCTTCTCCTTGAGGATGTCCAGGAGGCGGGCGGTGTTCTCGCTGGGTCCGGCGTCGAAGGTCAGGGCGATGCACTTGGCCTCTCGGCAGTCCACGCTGCCGAAACGGGCCGGAGCACCGCCGGCGGCCTGCGTCCGGGCGGCGCTCGGCGCGACGGCGTCGACGTTCGCGCACCCGGTGAGGGACAGCGCCAGCGCGGTGGCCGCGGCGAACAGGGCGGCCGCACGCAACCCGGCGCTCGTTCTTTCCGTCTTCTTGTTCGATGATGGCATGTCCGGACTATACACAGCGAGTATATATGCAGTGTATAGTGGCCCGGCGCGAGCCCGACTCGCCTTCCCAGCAGGGCGGTTGACTCGGAAAGCGGCCGGACTCCGTCGGGCCGTGCTCAGTTCAGGCGGCGCTGCGCACGTCCGCGCAGCAGGCGGCCCACCCCGAAGAGGGCCAGGGGCCACACGGCGGCGAAGGCCCAGATCACACCCGGCTCCGAGGTGTCGATGCCGGTCACCGGCGGCCCGATCGACGCGGCGGGCAACAGCCCCACCACGGTCGGCCGTGGCCGGTGGACCGCCGGCCGCGTCAGGTCGGGGCCCCGGCGTGGGCGCAGCGTCCGCAACCGCCGGCCGAGCCGACGGTCACGACGCAGGGCCCGCTCCATCTCGTCGAAGGACGGGCGCCGCGCGACACGGCCACGGCCTCCACCTGGCCGCCCACCCGGCGCGGACGCTCGAGGCGGCCGCCTCCGCTGTGCCCGCAACCGCACCTCACCTGCTGGGTCTCATCGCGCAACGCGCCGTATGCTGGCCGTCATGAGGCGGACATCCTTTGCGCAGTGGCCCTGCTCCATCGCCCGGACCATGGACCTCCTGGGAGACTGGTGGACACCCCTGGTGCTACGGGAGGCGTTCTACGGCATCCAGCGCTTCGACGCGTTCCAGCAGGCGCTGGGGATCGCCCGCAACACCCTGACGGACCGGCTGCGCCGCCTGGTGGACGAGGGGCTGCTGGAGAAACGGCCGTACCAGACGGAGCCGGTCAGGTACGACTATGTGCTCACCGGAAAGGGGCGCGACTTCTACGGCGTCCTGCTGGTGATGAACCGGTGGGGCGACCGCTGGCTGGCCGGGGAGGCGGGCCCGCCGGTGACGATGCTGCATGAGACGTGCGGCCGGGAGAGCCACGCCGAGGTGGTGTGCGCGGCCTGCGGCGAGCCGATGACCGCCGACAACACCCGCGCCCGGATGGGCCCCGGCTACCCGCCGCACCTGGCCGAACGCCCCGACGTCCGTGAGCGGTTCGCGGGCTGACCCGACGGTTCCCCGGCGTCGACGCCGGGGTCCGCCCTCTCTTGACAAGTGAGTCTATCTACGCAACTTTACTGGTCAGAGCCTCACGGGATGCGGGGCTCCGCGAGCAGGGAGGGCCGCAGGATCATGGAGTGGACGGGAGCGCGCTATGCGGACAAGCCGACGGTCGAGGTGCGGGCCTGGATCGCCGCCCCGCCGGAGCGGGTCTGGACGCTGGTGTCGGACATCGAGCTGATGCCGCGGACGAGCTCCGAGCTGCAGTCGGTGGAGTGGCTGGACGGCCGCAGCGGGCCCGCCCTGGGCGCCCGGTTCGTCGGCCGGAGCAGCCACGCGTCGCTCGGGGAGTGGGCCACCACGTCCCACATCGTCGAGTACGAGCCCTACCGGCGGTTCGCCTGGGCGGTCGAGGACCCGCACCACCCCACGGCGCTCTGGCGCTTCAGCCTGGAACCCGACGGCGGCGGCACGCTGCTGCGGCAGTGGATGCGGATGGGGCCGGGCCGCTCCGGTCTGTCCTTCGCCATCGACAGCATGCCGGACAAGGAACAGAAGATCGTCTTCGTGCGCATGCGGGAGTTCGAGGCCAACATGACCGTCACCGTCGAAGCGATCAAGAAGCTGGCAGAGGGTGCCCAGGCGCCGGGAGAGGCGAGTCTGTGATGCGTACGTCCACCACGATCGAGGCATCCGGGGGCGACTGGCGGGAGACCGTCGACTACGTCACCGAGGCGGAGAAGCTCGGCCTGGACATCTGCTGGGTGGCGGAGGCATGGGGTTCCGAGGCGCCGTCACCGCTCGGCTACCTCGCCGCCAGGACCGAACGCCTGCTCCTCGGGTCCGGGATCATCCAGCTCGGCACCCGCACCCCGGCGGCCATCGCCCGCGCCGCGATCACGCTGTCGCAGATCTCCGGAGGCCGCTTCCTCCTCGGCCTCGGCCCCTCCGGGCCGCAGGTCATCGAGGGGCTGCACGGTGTGCCCTTCGCCCGGCCGCTGTCCCGGATGCGGGAGACCGTCGAGATCGTGCGCCGGGCCGCCTCGGGCGAGAAACTCTCCTACTCCGGACGGGAGTTCCAGATCCCACTGCCGGGCGGGGAGGCGAAGCCCATGCGCCTGTCGATGCGCTCCGACCACGACATCCCCGTCTACCTGGCGACCCTCTCGCCGAGGATGCTGCACCTGACCGGTGAGATCGCCGACGGCTGGCTGGGCACCAGTTTCGTGCCCGAAGGCGCCAAGGACGCCTACTTCGACCACCTGGACCAGGGCCTCGCCGCGTCCGGCCGCACGCGCGCCGACCTCGACATCTGCCAGGGCGCCGAGGTCGCCTTCGCCGCCGACGAGGACGCGTTGCACGCCACGGTGGCCGGCCGCAAGAAGGAACTCGCCTTCAGCCTGGGCGGGATGGGCTCCGCCACGACGAACTACTACAACAGCGCCTACAGCCGTCAGGGCTGGGCGGACGTGGCGGCCGATATCCGCGACCGCTGGCAGGCCGGGGACCGCGACGGCGCGGCCGGCCTGGTCACCGACGAGATGGTCCTGGCGACCACCCTGATCGGCACCGAGGCCATGGTCCGCGAGCGGCTGCGCGTGTGGCGCGACGCCGGCGTGAACACCGTCCGCCTCTACCCGGCCGGCGAGACCCTCGACGCCCGACTCACCACCCTGGGACGGGCGATCGACCTGGTCCGCGAGGTGGAGAAGGAGGAGGCGCGGGCTGTGACGGCCTAGCGCGGGACGAGGGCGGCGAGGGCGGCGGGTGGGGCGGTGGGGCGGGTAGGGCGCCGGTCGGAGCGGGCCGCCGCCGGCCGGGTCGCGGCCGCCGCGTCCGCCGGGTGCCGTCGGGCCGTCGCCCGTCGGGTGGGGGCGTGCGAGGACCGCGGGATGACCGCCCGTCGGCGGGGGGTGTGCGGGTGGCCGCTGTTGAATGGGGTGCACAGGCTGTCCGCCGGGAGCGGGGTGGTCCTCGCAGGAGGCGGCACCGCTCCCACCAGAAAGGAACGTTCCATGGATGAGCAGGGCGAGCACTTCGACGTCGTCGTCCTCGGGGCAGGACCCGGCGGGTACGTCGCCGCGGTCCGCGCTGCCCAACTGGGCAAGAGCGTCGCGGTCGTCGAGGAGAAGTACTGGGGCGGCGTCTGTCTGAACGTCGGCTGCATCCCCACCAAGGCGCTGCTGCGCAACGCCGAACTGGCGCACATCTTCACCCGCGAGGCGAAGACCTTCGGCATCAAGGTCGACGGTGAGGTCTCCTTCGACTACGGCGAGGCGTTCCGGCGCAGCCGCAAGGTGGCCGACGGCCGGGTCAAGGGCGTCCACTACCTGATGAAGAAGAACAAGATCACGGAGATCGCCGGGCGCGGCACCTTCCGCGACCCGCACACCCTCGACGTGGCGCAGTTCGACGGCTCGACGCGGACCATCGCGTTCGACCACTGCGTCATCGCCACCGGCGCCACCCCCAGACTGCTCCCCGGCACCCGCCGCACCTCCCGCGTGGTGACGTACGAGGAGCAGATCCTCGCCGAGGAGCTCCCGCAGTCCATCGTGATCGCGGGCGCCGGCGCGATCGGCATCGAGTTCGCCTACGTCCTGCACAACTACGGCGTGAAGGTGACCATCGTCGAGTTCCTCGACCGGGTCGCGCCCCTGGAGGACGCCGAAGTCTCCGCCGAACTCTCCCGCCAGTACCGCAAGTTGGGCATCGACGTCCTCACCTCCACCCGGGTGGAGTCCATCGACGAGTCAGGCCCGCAGGTCCGGGTCACGGTCACCGGCAAGGACGGCCGCCAGCAGGTCCTGGAGGCCGACAAGGTCCTCCAGGCCATCGGCTTCGCCCCCAACGTGACCGGCTACGGCCTGGAGAACACGGGCGTCGCCCTCACCGAACGCGGCGCGATCGATGTCGACGGCCGCTGCCGTACCTCCGTGCCGCACCTCTACGCCATCGGGGACGTCACCGCCAAGCTGATGCTCGCGCACGCCGCCGAGGCGATGGCCATGGTCGCCGCGGAGACCCTCGCGGACGCCGAGACGATGGAACTCGACTACGCGATGATCCCGCGCGCCACCTTCTGCCAGCCGCAGATCGCCAGTTTCGGCTGGACCGAGGCGCAGGCCCGGGAGAAGGGCTTCGACGTGCAGGTGGTCAAGTTCCCCTTCACCGCGAACGGCAAGGCGCACGGCCTGGGCGACGCGAGCGGCTTCGTGAAGCTCATCAGCGACGCCCGCCACGGCGAGCTGATCGGCGGTCACCTGATCGGCCCGGACGTCACCGAGCTGCTGCCCGAACTGACCCTGGCCCAGCAGTGGGACCTCACCGTCCACGAAGTGGCCCGCAATGTCCACGCGCACCCGACGCTGGGCGAAGCCGTCAAGGAGGCGGTCCACGGGCTCGCCGGTCACATGATCAACATGTAGGGGTCGCCTTGCTCGCGGGGGCGTGCCGCTTGCCGTCCCGGGCGTTGCCCGGGCGGCAAGGGCGGGTTCAGGTGCGGGCTCAAGCTCGGGCGCGGGTGAAGGCGCAGGTGAGGGCGCAGGGGCAGGCTCAGGCGTGAGCGCCGTCCGGCGACCGCGGACTGTGTGACGGCGGCGGTCGTGAGCTGCGGCTTGTGTACTGCGAACTGTGTACGGCGGGCCGTCTACTGCAGGTCGCCCACCGGGGCCCGTGTACTGCAGGCCGTCTACTGCGCACTGCCGACTGTAGACCGCATACGAAAGCGGCCGCCCCGGACCACGCGTCCCGGGGCGGTCGCACAGTGCTGTCAGGCCGCGTTCGGCGCCGCGGCGAGAGTCTGCTTGACGTACCGGGTGGTGTCGTCGGCGAGGATCTCGGTCAGGCCCTCTTCGAGGCCGGCCAGCGCCTGGGCCGCGACGTCAGCGGGGTCGGTCTTCTGGTCGGCGGGGATGCTGGAGGCCATGTCGGTGTCCATGTATCCGACGTGCAGCGCCGAGACGCTGATACCGCGCGGGGCCAGTTCCTCCCGGGCCGCGTTGGTCAGCGCCCAGGCGGCCGCCTTGGCCGCCGCGTAGGCGCCGAGGCCGGCGGGGTGCAGCCAGGAGAGCACGGACAGGACGTTGAGCACGGCACCGCCGCCGTTGCCCTCGATGACCGGCGCGAACGCCCGCGTCACCGCGAGCGGGCCGAAGAAGTTCGTCTCCATCTCCAGTCGCACCGCGTCCACGTCACCGGCGAGCAGGGGCGTGGCGGTGGAGATGCCGGCGTTGTTCACCAGCAGCGTGGCGTCCGACGCGACGCGCGCGGCGGCCAGGATCGACTCCTCGTCCGTCACGTCCAGGCGCAGCGGTGTCACGCCGGGCAGGTCGACCGTCTCGGGCCGGCGGGCCGCCGCGTACACCTTGGCGCCGCGCTCCACGAGCTGTGCGGCCAACTGACGGCCGAGGCCCCGGTTGGCGCCGGTGACGACTGCGACGGTGTCCTTGAGTTCCATGTCCGCTCCCAGTACCGGGGGACCCGGACGACCGGACCCCTAATAGATTATGTCTACAATCTAAACTGGAGTCTAGGATAGATTGCAACCGACATCCAACTGGGAGGTGGCCGATGGGTCGCGTGTCACAGGCGCAGGCGCGGGAGAACCGTGAGCGGGTCGTGCGCACCGCCTCCAGGCTGTTCCGTGAGCAGGGCACACAGGTCGGCGTCGCCGAGCTGATGAAGGCGTCCGGCCTGACCCACGGGGGCTTCTACAAGCAGTTCGCCTCCAAGGAGGCGCTTATCGACGAGGCCACCGCGCTGGCCTTCGGCGAACTGAACGAGAGTCGTACGGCCGCGGTCGAGCCGGGCGCCGCGGAACACGCAGTCGCGCAACGGGCGTTGATCGACACCTATCTGTCCGTCCAGCATCGCGACAACCCGGCGGAGGGCTGCCCCGTCGCCGCCCTCGCCCAGGACATGGCGCGCGAGAGCGGCAGCCGCGAGGCCCACCGTGTCTACGCCGAGGGGGTGGGCGACTTCGCCGAGTGGCTCGCCACCGAGGGCCAGGACGGTGTCGCCCGGCTGTGCACGATGGTCGGCGCGCTCGTCCTCGCCCGCGCGACCAAGGGCACCCCGCTCTCCGAGGAGATCCTCGCGGCCGCGCGAACGGCACTGACGGAGACCGGCCGGGAGAAGCCGTAGCTGGCGTAAGGCGCGGCCGTGGTTCGCGGCCGGGTTGAGCCGGGCCATCAACGCGGACGCGGAGGGGGGAGGCGGAGGTTCGCGGCGATGTCGTGCACGCCGAAGGTCGTGGCGGCCCGGCATCCCCGGCGGCTGAACTACAGGTCACACCTGTACGTACCCATAGGAGAGGTCTCATCCTGTGACATACGCGGACACAAGGGCCGCTCGCGGGGAGCCTCACGGGAGGTGAGCCACATGGCGATCCCAGCACCCATGACCCGTACGGCACTCCGCGGCGCCGCGGTGGCCTTCTGCTCCGCTCTCGTCCTCGCCGCCTGCTCCGGCGGCGGCGGGGGTGGGGGTGGAGGCGGCGGTCAGTCGAGCAGCGCGGCCGGCTCCGGTGCGCATACGGCCGGTCAGGGGACCCGGGTGACGGTCACCGAGACCGAGTACGGGCTGAAGCTGTCCCGGGCGTCGTTCGCACCCGGCACCTACACCTTCGTGACAGACAACGCCGGCAGGGTCACGCACGCCCTGTCCGTCGACGGGCCCGGTGTGCGGGACGCCAGGACCAGGAACATCCAGGGCGGCCAGACGGCGACGCTGACAGTGACCCTCAAGAAGGGCACGTACGACGTGTACTGTCCGGTCGACGGTCACCAGCAGCTCGGCATGGACCAGCACATCAGGGTCGGCTGAGACAACGCCGGTGTCCTGTGGCGCACTTCGCCGGGTTTGCCGGGCGCGGGTTGAGAGGAAGCTGAGAGATTCCTGTGTCAGGCTGACGCGCCCCACCGGCCGCCACGGCGAGACCGTGCGCGCGTCGGCTTCGCGCGGTCGCTTCCTGGAGGAAACACCCGATGAGCCTCACCGTGGTCGACGGTCTGCCCGCACACGTCCTGATCGTGCACTTCGTCGTCGTACTCGTTCCCCTGTGCGCACTGGCGGTCGTGGTCGCCGCGGTGTGGCCGAGTGCCGCCCGGCGCATGGGAGTGGTGCTGCCGCTGCTGGCCCTGGTGACGCTGGCGAGCGTGCCGCTGGCCTCGCACGCCGGGGAGTGGCTGGAGGAGCACGTGGCCGGCACCGCCCTGGTGCGCAGGCACGCCGAACTGGGCGACGGACTGCTCCCGTGGGCCGCGGGCCTGTTCCTGCTGGCGACCGTGGTCTGGTGGACGGCCCGCAGGCCGGCCGCGGCGGAGGCCGGTTCGGGAGAGCGGGCCGGAGGTGTCGCGTCCCGGCCCGCGTCGGTCGTCCGGGTCGCGGCGGCGGTGCTGTGTGTCGGGGTGGCGGCGGGCGCCGTCGTGGACGTGTACCGGATAGGGGACTCCGGGGCGAAGGCCGCCTGGCAGAACGGCTACTCGAAGACCGCCCGGGGCGACCGGAACGGCAACGGCTGACAGCCGCCCCCTCTCTCGGTCGCTCCCGGGAGAGGCCCCGCGCGGGGCACCCGAACCACCGGCCCACGCCGCCCGCCCCGGCACCCGGCGGCCCTTCACCCAGGCTGTGATCGTCCGTCCCGGCCGGGTTCCCGCGCGGGGGGCGCCGTCGGTTCGGCGCGGGCCCGAGCGGGGTGCGTGAGGAACAGGTCGGGCAGCGACCAGGCCAGGACGCACACCCATATGCCCAGCCAGCCGATGCTCAGCAGCCAGCCGCCGATCACGTCGGTGAACCAGTGCACCCCGAGATAGACGCGGGTCAGGCCGACCAGTACGGCCCAGCAGCCCGCGACGACGGCGAACAGGGTTCTTCCGCGCGGGGCGCGCAGGAGTATCGCCAGGATCAGCAGCCCGGCGGTGAGGGCCGCAGTGGTGGTGTGCCCGGAGGGGAAGGCCCAGCCGGAGGCGTGCACCTCCCAGTCCGCGCGGGGCGGGCGGGCCCGTGCGACCAGCGTCATCATGCCGTAGCGCACGGCCTGTCCCGAGGCCAGGCACAAGACGGCGAGGCCGGCGGCGAGCACGCGGTGGCGGGTGGCGTGAACCGCGAGGACGCCGGCCAGCAGGGCGAGGACGTACGGCACGGGGCCTGTCCCGGTGGCGGTGACGGCGCGGGCCAGTGCCACGGCCACGCCGGGGCGGTGGGCCACGGACCAGGCGTGCAGCCCGTGATCGGCGGGCAGCGGGCTTCCGTCGCCGACCAGGAACAGGGTCAGCACGCAGAAGCCCATCAGCGCTCCGACGCCGACGCTTCCCGCCAGATCTGCGACCTTGCCCCGGCTCATGACGCCACCGCCGCCGCACACGCTCGGGTGGTCATCCGCGCGCCTCCTTCTCCTTCGCCGCCCGCCGGGAGCGGTACACCTCGGCGGCCAGCGGAATCAGCGAGACGACGACGATCACCGCCACGAGGGGCAGCAGATACCGGTCCACATCGGGGATCGCGGACCCCAGCGCGTACCCGGCGAGGGTAAGGCCCAGGCTCCAGACGAGGCCGCCGGCCGTCTGCCAGACGGTGAACGTACGCACCGGCACCCGAAGGGCGCCCGCCATCGGGTTCAGCACCGTCCGCACCACCGGCACGAAACGGGCCAGCACGATCGCCTTCGCGTACCCGTACTTCTCCAGCAGTTCCTCGGCCCGCCGCGCCCCTTCGTGCAGCCGGGCCGAGGAGCTGCGGGCGAGCAGCGCGCCGCCTCCTCTTCTCCCGAGCACGTACCCGCACTGTGCGCCGGCGAGCGCACCCACGGCGGCGGCGGCCAGCAGCGGTCCCAGCGACAGCCGCACCCCGCTGTCGGCGGTGCCGGTGCACAGCAGCCCCGCAGTGAACAGCAGGGAGTCGCCGGGCAGGAAGAAGCCGATCAGCAGACCCGTCTCGGCGAAGAGCACCACACCGACGCCCAGCACCCCGAAAGCGGCCAGCAGTGAGTGCGCGTCCAGCACGTTCACAGCGAGCTGCGACGATAGGTGCATGGGTGTGTTCATCGTCGTGAGCCCCTCAGTCCGGACGCGGCGGGTGCGGCGGCACGGCACCCGGCAGATTGACTACAATCCTGTAGACGGTCTACTGAACTGTAGACGATAGCGGGGGGAGGGTCGTTCCCATGACCGACACCAACGACGAGCGGCGGCCGGCCGGCGAACTGGAGGCCGCCGTCATGGCCGCCCTCTGGGCCGCGGGTGCGCCGCTCACGCCGGGCCGCGTACAGCAGGAACTCGCGTCCGACCTGGCCCGTACGACCGTGACGACCATCCTGTCCCGGCTGCACGAGAAGGGCGTCGTCGACCGAGAGCAGCAGGGACGCGGCTACGCCTACTACCCGGTCCACGACGCCGCCGGGCTGACCGCGCGGCGCATGCACGGCGAACTCGACCGGGACGCCGACCGCGAGACCGTCCTCGCGCGGTTCGTCGCCCAGCTCAGTCCGGACGACGAAGAGGTGCTGCGCCGACTGCTGGAGGCCGACCAGGCATGATCCTTCTGCTGCTGGTTCCCCTCCTGGTGCCCCTGGCCGCGCCGCCGCTGGCGCGCCGTGCCCTCGACCGTCTGGCGCCGGTCACCGCGTTGTGGGCGCTGACCGCCGCCTGCCTCGCCCTGGCGGGGGCATGTGTGGCGGCTCTCGGGGCCGTCGTGCTGACCGCGCTGCTCAAGATCCCCGCGTTCGCCGCGCTGGGCGAACTCGTCCACCCGCTGCGCACCCCTTCGGACCTCGTCGTCGTCCCCGCGGCCGTGTCGGCGGCCGGTGTGCTGACCGTCGGCGTCTGGGCGCTCGGACGTTCGGCCGTACGACAGGTCGGCGCCTTCCGCGCCGCCCGCACCCAGGCCGACCGGCGCCCCGCCGCCGGTGACCTGTGCGTCATCGACTCGCCCCACCCCGACGCGTACGCGCTGCCGGGGCGCCCGCACCGCATCGTGGTCACCACCGCGATGCTGCGCAGCCTCGACGCGGCCGAGCGTGAAGCGCTGTTCGCCCATGAGCGCGCCCACAACGCCGGCCGCCATCACTACGCCCTCGCCGCGGCGGAACTCGCCGCCCACTGCCACCCCTCCCTGCGCGCGACCCGCGCCACCGTCCGGCTCGCCGCGGAACGCGCCGCCGACGAGGCCGCGGCCGCCGCTGTCGGAGACCGGCGCCTGACCGCCCGGGCCATCGCCCGCGCGGCCCTCGCCGGCCGGCACTCCCGCACCACCCGCCCGGCCTTCACCCCCGCCGCGACCACCGGTCCCGTCCCCCAGCGGGTCGCCGCCCTCCTCGCACCGCCCGGCTCCCGCCCGCGCGCCGCCCGCTGGACCGCCCTGCTCCTCGCCGCCTGCGCGACGCTCTCGGTCGCCACCGCGACCGCCGGCGTGCTCACCGTCCACCACGAGGTCGAGGTGGCCCAGGGCGAGGAGAGCCCCTGACGCCCACTGAAACTGCCCCCCGATCACGCCCGCCCCTCACGGCCGATCACGCCCGCCCCTCACGGCCGGTCCCGCGCGCCCCTGAGAGCCGGTCCCGCGCCCGTCCCTCACAGCCAGTCCCGCCGCTTGAAGATCACGTACAGGCTGACGCAGACCACCCCCATCAGGCCGATCGCGAACGGGTACCCGAACCGCCAGCTCAACTCGGGCATGTGGTCGAAGTTCATGCCGTAGATCGTCCCCACCAGCGTCGGCGCGAACAGGATCGCCGCCCAGGAGGAGATCTTCTTGATCTCCTCGTTCTGTTCGAACCCCGCCTCCGCCAACGCCCGCATCTCCGCGTTCTGTTGCTGGGTGACCAGGGTCGCGTTCACCGTGAGGATGTCCTGGAGGGCCTGGCGGAAGCCGTCGACGCGTTCGCTGGTGTGGGTCACGTGGTCGGCGACGTCGCGGAGGTAGCGCTGGAGTTCCTCGTCGGTGCGGTACTTCGCGAAGCCGGCCATGAGACCGTGCAGCATGCCGACGAGGGGACGCGTGGCGCGCTGGAACTCGACCATCTCGCGGGACAGTTCGTAGATGCGGCGGGAGACCTCGGGGTCGCCGCGGAACACCTCGGTCTCGATCTCGTCGATGTCGTTCTGGACGCCGGCCACGACCGGCGCGTAGCCGTCGACCACCGCGTCGAGGATCGCGTACAGCACCGCCTCCGGACCCAGGTTCAGCAGTTCCGGCGTCTCCTCCATGCGGCGGCGGACCGCCGACAGGTCGGGCGCCGCGCCGTGCCGGACCGTGATGACGAAGTCCGGACCCACGAACACGTGCAGTTCGCCGAAGTCGACCTCCTCCGGGGCGTCGAGGTAGCGGGCCGCGCGCAGGACGACGAAGAGGGTCTCGCCGTAGCGTTCCAGCTTCGGGCGCTGGTGTGCCTCCATCGCGTCCTCGACCGCGAGCGGATGCAGGTCGAACTCCGCCGCCAGCGTGAGCAGTTCGCTCTCGGTAGGGCGGGCCAGACCGATCCAGGCCATGCCGGAGGGCTGCTCGCGCAGTTCGCGGAAGGTGTCGGCGAGGGTGGCGGGGGAGGAGACCCGTACACCGTCCCGGTACAGGGCCGCCTGCACGATGCTCGGCGGTTCCGGCTCCGGTCCGGGCGCCGCGGTGCCGGCCGGCGGCGGCTCCTGGGACGGCGGGGACGGCGGGGCGAGGGCGCGGCGCCAGGCGGACTTCACGGGGTTCCTCGAGGTCGGTCGGGCGCGTCGCTCGGGCATGGCGGCTGCCTCTCGGTCTCGGTCCGGGCGCTTCGGTCGGTCGTCCCGGGGCGCGGGAGGTGCGGCACGCGCCGCACCGGTGGGGGCCCGCCGCGCCGGCGGCCGTACCCGCCGCGTCCCGCTCACCCGCTGGTCAGGCACCGCGGCCCGCTCCGGGCTGTGCGGCGGGACACGGTCTGGCCACCCTGGGCGTGATCACGGGCAGGATATACGGGATAAACGGGATCGGAGTGGTCGGCCGGGGCCGGATTCCGCCGGAGTCGCGGACAGAAGGTGTCCGCGAGCGGCACTAGCGTGCACGCATGACGAAGACGCCCGCGGCGGCTCCGCTGCTCGACGCCCGCGCGCTGAACCGCGCGACCCTGGACCGCCATTTGCTGCTGCGCCGCTCGTCGCTGTCCGCCCGGGACGCCGTGGAGCACCTCCTCGGCCTCCAGGCGCAGAACGTCAGGCCGCCCTACTACGCGCTGGCCGCCCGGCTGGACGGCTTCACCCCGGAGGAGCTGTCGGGTCTGATGGCCCGCCGGGAGATCGTCCGGATCGTCACCATGCGCTCGACGATCCACACCCACACCGCCGACGACTGCCTCACCCTGCGCCCGCTCGTACAGGCCGCGCGCGACCGGGAGCTCGGCGGCTTCCGCAAGGGCCTCGAAGGAGTCGACCTCGACCGGCTCGCCGTACTGGCCCGGGATCTCGTCGAGGACGAGCCGCGCACCATGAAGGAGTTGCGCGAGGCGCTGCTCACCGAGTGGCCGGACGCCGACCCGCAGGCCCTGGCCGTCGCCGCCCGCTGTCGGCTGCCCCTCGTGCAGGTCACCCCGCGCGGGCTGTGGGGCCGCAGCGGGCAGGTCGCCCTCACCACCGCCGAACACTGGCTCGGCCGTCCCGCGCGGCCCGCCCCGGCGCCCGACCCCACCGTGCTGCGCTACCTCGCCGCCTTCGGTCCCGCGTCCGTCAAGGACATGCAGACCTGGGCGGGCCTGACCCGGCTGCGGGACGCCTTCGAACGCCTCCGACCCCGGCTGCTCACCTTCCGCGACGAGCGGGGCGTGGAGCTCTTCGACCTGCCGGACGCGCCCCGCCCCGACCCCGCCACCCCGGCCCCGCCCCGCTTCCTGCCCGAGTTCGACAACCTGCTGCTCTCGCACGCCGACCGCACCCGGGTCGTGCCGCCCGCGTACCGGGGTCGCGCCTGGCAGGGAAACCAGGCGTACAGCACCCTCCTGGTCGACGGTTTCCTCGCCGGCGTATGGCGGCTGGAGGAGACCGCGCTCGTCGTCGAGCCGTTCGGCACACTCGGCCGGGTGCGGCGCGACGAGGTCACGGCGGAGGGGGAGCGGATGCTGCGGGTGATGCACCCCGGAGGGTCGTACGACATCCGGTTCGGGGCGGTGCTGCGACGCTGACGGCGGCCGGAACGGCGAGGCGCGGGCGCGGCACCAGGACGTGGACAGGGGGCGTTGCGGGCTGCTCGTGGTGGCTCGCAACGCCCCCTGGCTCATACCTGAGTGATACTCAGGAAACCTTCTGAGGCTATGAGTTGACCTGTGTGGTCACCAGGCTGGAGAAGGTGGTCAGCCGGGTGTAGACACCCGGGTAACCGGCCTCCGCGCAGCCCTCGCCCCAAGAAGTGATCCCTGCCAGGACGCCCCCGATGAGCAGGGGACCGCCGCTGTCGCCCTGGCAGGTGTCTACGCCACCGGATGTGTATCCGGCGCACACCATGTCGCTCGCGACGAAGTCGGAGCCGTAGGAACTGCTGCAGCTGGAGTTGGACACGATCGGCACGGTCGCGGTCCGCAGCTGGTTGGAGGAGTTGCCGCTCTCCGAGGTGGTGCCCCAGCCGATGATGCGGGCGGTGGTGCCGGCCGCGTACACGCCGGTCTGGGAGGAGGAGACGTAGGACGCCGTGGTGTACGGCATCGACGTCGACAGGGTCAGCACGGCCACGTCGTCGCCGTTGGTGGCGTCCGTGTAGTCGGGGTTGATCCAGATCCTGCTGACCCGGGAGACGGTGCCGTTCGTGCCGTTCAGGTAGGTGCGGCCGCCCACGACGCGGACGCTGCCGGTGGTCTCGCCGACCATGCAGTGGGCGGCCGTGACCACCTTGGTCGCCGACACCAGGGTGCCGCCGCAGAACTGGTTCTGCGAGGCGTCGGTGATCTGCATCATGAACGGGTACGTCGTCGTGGTGGTCGTCGAACCGCCCACGATGGGCTGGGGGGCGGCCACGGCGGTGGGGGCGCCGAGCAGTGCGGTCGCGGCGGCGGCGGCGGTCGCTGCGACGACGGCGGCGGTCCTTCTTGCGCGGGTGAGCCCGAACATGAGTCTCCTCAGTGTGGGTTGCCGGTGGGGGGACGCGCGGGTGGGGTGTGACCGGGAGTCGCGGGAACGACCCCCGTATGCCCGGGCGAGCGGCATGCCCTTACGCTAGGACCGGGTGCACCCTCGTCCCAATGAGGGAACCCCCTAAGGGAGTTGGGCAGGGTTAACCCTCGGTCGCGCTCAGTGAACCGGGGCCGGCGTCACTTCGGGTGGCGCCCCGCCGCCAGCCGGACGATGTCCACCCGGGAACGGATGCCGAGCTTGCGGTAGACCCGGGTGAGGGTCGCCTCGACCGTCTTGACGCTGATGAACAGCCGCCCCGCTATCTCCCGGTTGGTGGCGCCCTCCATGACCAGGGCCGCCACCTGACGCTCCATCGCGGCGAGACCGTCCAGCGCGTCGAGCGCGGGGGCGGGCGCCGGCGCGGGCTTCGCCGGGGCGGCCGCCGCGGCGGCCTCCACCTGGCGCAGCCAGGGCAGCGCGCGGCAGCGCCGGAACAGCCGGGCCGCCTCGTCGTACGAGGCCGGCCCGGTGCTGGTGCGCAGCGAGGCCAGCGCGAACGCGGCCCGCGCCTCCTCCAGGCCGTATCCCAGCTTGGCCAGCCGGTCCTGAACGGACGTCAGCTGCGCGACGGCGGCGTCCTCGTCACCGCGCGCGGCCCGCACGAGGGCCTCCGCCCGGTCCAGTACGGCCAGTACGCTCTCGCGTTCCAGCCGCAGCGCGTGTTCCCGTGTCACGTTGACGACGTCCTGGGCCTCGGCGAGCTCGCCGACGCGCACGAGGGCCTCGGCGAGGTCGCCGTGCCAGCGGCCGCGCGCGGGGTCGGTGATGCCGAGCGCGTGCTCCAACTCCCGTACCCGGCGCAGCGACCGGACCGTTCCCTCGGGATCCCCGGCGACCAGCTGGGCGTGGCCCAGGGCGGCGAGGGTGCGGGAGATGTACATCTGGTCGCCGTCCTCCTCGGCGTGCTCCACCGCTTCCCGGGCCAGCGCGAGGGCCCGGTCGACGTCCCCGCCGGAGGCCTCCGCGAGTGAGGTGAGCAGGGCGGAGGCCACCCGGCCGATGCCGGAGTCGCGGGCCAGGCGCAGGCTCTCGCGGGCCAGGTCGAGGGCCCGGCCGCAGTGGCCCGAGCGCAGTTCGGTCTCGGCGAGCAGGCGCAGGAAGTGCACCTCGCTCTCGACCATGCCGCGCCGGCGCACCTCGCGCAGCAGGGCGGTGACGGTGTTGCGGGCCTCGGCCAGCTGGTCGCTCATGATCAGCCAGCGGAAGCGGGTCGAGCCCGCGCCGTTGTGGTGGCACGCCACCTGCGGGTCCTGGGGTTCCTTCAGGGCCCGTTTGATGGTGGCGGGCGCGTCCGGGTGGCCCATCAGGGTCTCGGTCTGCGCCTGGAACGCGAGTGCGAGCAGTTCGGTGCGCCGGTCGCCTGCCCGGGCGGCCAGCTCCGCCGCGTGCGCGGCCTGCTCCCGCCCTTCGGCGAAGTCGCCCTCGACCACGAGTCCGCGCCAGGCGAGCTGGTAGTGGACCAGGGCGAGCAGCCGGGGATCGTCGCCGGCGTCGGCCAGGGCCTGCGGGAAGACGGCGTCCACGTCGCCGAGGGCCTGTCCGGCCGCCTCGATCACCACCATCCAGGCCCGCACCCGGTCCGCGGGGACGGTGGCCCGGCCGAGCACGTCGTGGGCGATGTCGCGGGCGAGATCGACCTCTCCCGAGGTGATGGCGTCCTCGGCGGCCTGCAACCGGCGCTCGTCCGGGGCCGGTGTGCTGTCGGCGGGGGTGTGCCGGGCGGCGAGCAGGCCCATCGAGGCGGCCACCGAGGGTGCCCCGCGGTCCCGGGCCAGGGTGGCGGCCTCGGCGAGCCGGGCGGCCACGTCGGGGTCGGTTCCGGTGGTCGCCAGGGCCAGGTGCCGGGCGCGTTCGATGGGGTCGGAGGCGGCGGTGGACAGCGCGGCGTGCGCGGCCCGCCGGTCCTGGGCGGGGGCCTCGGCGTAGAGCGCGGCGGAGATCAGCGGGTGCGCGAACCGTACGGCGGGACCCTCGGGCTCGGTCGCGAGCAGCCCGAGCTCGGCCGCCTGGGCCGTCTCGGCCTCGGCGTTGCCCCGGCCGGCCGCGTGCAGCAGGGCGACGGTGGGGCGGGCGCCCGCGCTGGCCACGAGCAGGGTGCGGCGGGCCTCGTAGGAGAGCATCTCCAGCCGGTTCAGCACCAGGGCGCGCAGCGAGGTGGGCACCGGCAGCGGCTCGCCCGGCCGGGGCGGGGTCGGGTTCTCGGCCAGCGCGCGGCCGAGTTCGAGGGCGAACAGCGGGTTGCCGCCGCTGGTGCGGTGGATGTCGCGGACGGTGGAGCGGGGCAGGCCGGTGTAGCCGCGGTCGTCGAGCAGCGCGGAGACCTGGGCGCGGGTGAGCGGGCCGAGCCGGACGGCGACGGTGTCGGGCGGGGACGCGCGTAGATGGCGGTCGTACTCCTGTCCCTCGGTCCGCACCGCGAACAGCATCTGGACGGGGGTGTCGCCGAGGCGGCGGGCGGCGAAGCCGAGCAGTTCCGCACTGGCCGGATCGAGCCACTGCAGGTCGTCGGCGACGACCAGGACGGGGCCCTTGACGGCGAGCGCGCGCAGCGCGGACAGCACGGCGAGGCGCAGCGCGAGTCCGTCGCGCTGGAGGGTGGACTCGCCGCGGCCGGTGAGCGCCGACTCCAGGGCCGTGCGCTGGGCGGCGGGGAGCTGGTCGGAGACCTCGCCGAGGCGCAGACCGAGGAGGTCGGCCAGGGCGAGGAAGGGCAGGTGGGATTCGGACTCGGTCGCCGAGCAGCGCAGCACGGTCCGCGCGGACTCGCCGTATTCCGCGGCCAATGACCGCAGGACGGTCGATTTTCCTATTCCGGCGGGGCCGTGCAGCAGCACGCTGCCACCCCGCCTGAGCTGGTCACGAGCGGCTGTGAGCAGCTCCTCCCGGCCGATGACCAGGTCGGAGTGGCACTTGGCAGACTCCTGGAAGTCCCGTCGCACGGTCACCGCTCCCCTCCCATGTCGTGTTACGGCCAAATTCTAGGCAACAACTCTTTGAAATTCGGACGGACGGCGTGGTGAGGGATATAACAAGAAGGTGAGGCATGGATAAATTCAATGAGTGTCTCAATGAATACCATCCAACTGTTGTGCTCATGCCAAATCCCTGAAGGCGCCGGAAAACCCGCCCGGCTACGGCAGCACCCCCGCCCGACGTGCGGCGACGACCGCCTCCCCGCGGGTCCGGGCCCCGAGTTTGCGCATCGCCGAGCGCAGATATCCCTTCACCGTCTCGGCCCGCACACCCAGCCGGTCCGCCGCCGCCGCGTTGGTGGCCCCCGCGGCCACGCACGCCAGGACGTCCAGCTCCCGCGGGGCCAGACCCGCCCCCGGCGCCGTCGCCGGCCCGCCCGCCAGCAGATCGCAGGCGCCCAGCAGCTCGGCCCGCAGCGCGGGGTCGGTCAGCCGGGGTGCCAGCGCCCGCAGGGCCGCATGGGCCTCCCGCACCCGCTCCAGCGCGGCCCCCGCTCCGGGAACACCGGCCGGCTCGGCCCGCGCGGCGGCCAGCACCGCCCGCGCCTCGTCGCGTACGGCCCGCGCCTCGTCCCGCAGGACCAGCGCCTGTTCCACGTCCCGCGCCGCCTGCATCGCGGCACTCAGCGTGCGGTCGCCCAGCGGCTGGGCCGTGCGCAGAGCGCCGTACAGCACACCGCGCACCCGCCGCCGTACGACCACCGGTACCGCCAGCACCGAGCGCAGCCCCTCGGTGGCGACGGCGGTGTCGTACTCGTGGCTGATCTGCCGTGAGGAGGAGTAGTCCGTCACCGCGCAGGGGCGGGCCAGGGCCACCGCCTTGCCGCCCAGGCCGTTGCCGGCGGTCACCGCGAGCGCGCTCAGCGCGGGGGTGGCCGTGCCGCACAGCTCGCTGATGCGCATCTGCGGCCGCCCGCCGTCCACCAGACCGCCGAAGGCGACCGGGAGCCCGGTCATGTGCCGCAGCCGGATCAGCGCGCCGCGGATCTCCACGGCTCCGGTTGCCCCGATCGGGTCTACTGCCACTGCCCCACCCCTTCTGTGCGGCGCACACCCCCGTACGGGGGTAGTGAGACCTGCATCACGGATTACACGATGGCAGAGAGCCGCCCGGCAATGGTCCGGCACCGAGCGGGCGTGCGGCGAGCCCCCGAGGTGGACGACCGAAGAGGAGTACAGATGACGACGGAGTCCTTCCGCAGCGCGCGGGATTTCCTGCTGGCCCACCGCGAGGACTGGACCGCGGCCTACGAGGGCTTCTCCTGGCCCCGGCCCCGGCACTTCAACTGGGCGCTCGACTGGTTCGACGTCATCGCGGCGGGAAACGAGCGGACCGCGCTGCACATCGTCGAGGAGGACGGCACCGAGACCGTGCGGTCCTTCGCCGAGATGTCCGAGCGCTCCGACCGGGTCGCGAACCGGCTGCGCGCGTGGGGGGTGCGCGCCGAGGACCGCATCCTCGTCATGCTCGGCAACCAGGCCGAGCTGTGGGAGACCGCCCTGGCCGCGATGAAACTGCGCGCCGTCGTCATCCCCGCCACCCCGCTCCTGGGACCCGCCGACCTGCGCGACCGGGTCGAGCGCGGTCACGTCCGGCACGTCCTCGCGCGCGCCGAGGACACCGGCAAGTTCGACGAGGTGCCCGGCGCCTACACCCGTACCGCGGTCGGCGGGGCTCCCGCGGGCTGGCAGGCGTACGAGGACGCGTACACGGCCCCCGCCGGCTTCACCCCCGACGGGCCGACCCTCGCCGACGACCCGCTGATGCTGTACTTCACCTCCGGCACCACCGCCCGCCCCAAGCTCGTCGAACACACCCACGCGTCCTACCCGATCGGGCACCTGGCGACCATGTACTGGATCGGCCTCAAGCCCGGTGACGTGCACCTGAACATCTCCTCGCCGGGCTGGGCCAAGCACGCCTGGTCCAACCTGTTCGCGCCGTGGAACGCGGAGGCGACCGTCTTCCTGCACAACTACACGCGTTTCGACGCCCCCCGTCTGCTGGCCGAGATGGACCGCGCCGGCGTGACCACCTTCTGCGCCCCGCCGACCGTGTGGCGCATGCTCATCCAGGCCGACCTGACCCAGCTGCGGACCCCGCCCCGCGAGGCCGTGGCGGCCGGCGAACCGCTCAACCCCGAGGTCATCGAGCAGGTCCGGCGCGCCTGGGGGGTGACCATCCGGGACGGCTTCGGCCAGACCGAGACCGCCGTCCAGGTCTCCAACAGTCCCGGACAGCTCCTGAAGACGGGCTCCATGGGCCGGCCCAGCCCGGGATACCGTGTCGAACTCCTCGACCCGGTCTCGGGCGCCCCCGGCGCCACCGAGGGCGAGATCGCCCTCGACCTCTCCGCGAAGCCGGTGGGCCTGATGACGGGCTACCACGGCGACGCCGACCGTACGGCCGAGGCGATGGCCGGCGGCTACTACCGCACCGGCGACATCGGCTCCCGGGACGCCGACGGCTACATCACCTACGTCGGCCGCGCCGACGACGTCTTCAAGGCGTCCGACTACAAGATCTCCCCCTTCGAGCTGGAGAGCGCGCTCCTGGAGCACGAGGCGGTCGCCGAGGCTGCCGTCGTCCCCGCCCCCGACGAACTGCGCCTGGCCGTACCCAAGGCGTACGTCGTGCTCGCGGAGGGCTGGGAGCCCGGCCCCGACACGGCGAAGGTGCTGTTCGACCACTCCCGGCAGGTGCTGGCCCCCTACAAACGGGTCCGCCGGCTGGAGTTCGCCCCCCTGCCCAAGACCGTGTCCGGCAAGATCCGCCGGATCGAGCTGCGTGAGGCCACGGCCGCCGGTTCGGCCGGCGAGTACCGCGAGGAGGACTTCCGGTGACCGAACTCCCGCACAGCGAGGCGCCGTTCGCCCGGCCGTCCTACGCGCACGGCACGAGCGGCACGCCGCTGCTCGGCGACACGATCGGGGCGAACCTGGACCGGGCGGTCGCGGCCTGGCCCGACCGCGAGGCCCTGGTCGACCTGCCGTCCGGCCGGCGCTGGACGTACGCGCGGTTCGCCTCGGACGTCGACCGGCTGGCCCGCGCCCTGCTGGCCGCCGGGATCGAGTCGGGCGACCGGGTGGGCATCTGGGCGGTCAACTGCCCCGAGTGGGTGCTCGTCCAGTACGCCACCGCCCGCATCGGCGCGATCATGGTGAACATCAACCCGGCCTACCGCACCCACGAGGTCGAGTACGTCCTGCGGCAGGCCGGGGTCCGTCTCCTCTTCGCGTCCCTGCGGCACAAGAGCAGCGACTACCGGGCGATGGTCGAGCAAGTGCGCCCCGGATGCCCGCAGTTGCGCGAGACGGTCTACATCGGGGACCCCGGCTGGGAGGCGTTCACCGGGCGCGGAACCCCCGACCTGGACGAGCGGCTGCGCGTGCGCGCGGGTGAACTGTCCTGCGACGACCCGATCAACATCCAGTACACCTCGGGCACCACGGGCTTCCCCAAGGGAGCGACCCTCTCCCACCACAACATCCTCAACAACGGCTATTTCGTCGGCGAGTTGATCGCCTACAGCGAGCAGGACCGGGTCTGCGTGCCGGTGCCGTTCTACCACTGCTTCGGCATGGTCATGGGGAACCTCGCCGCGACCTCGCACGGCGCCTGTCTGGTGATCCCGGCGCCGTCCTTCGACCCGGCGGCGACACTGCGCGCGGTCCAGGAGGAGCGCTGCACCTCCCTGTACGGCGTCCCCACCATGTTCATCGCGGAGTTGAACCTGACGGACTTCGCCGGCTACGACCTGAGCTCCCTGCGCACCGGCATCATGGCCGGTTCACCCTGCCCGGTGGAGGTGATGAAGCGGGTGGTCGCCGAGATGCACATGGCGGAGGTGTCGATCTGCTACGGCATGACCGAGACGTCCCCGGTGTCCCTCCAGACGCGCAGGGACGACGACCTCGAACACCGCACCGGCACCGTCGGACGCGCCCTGCCGCACATCGAGACGAAGGTCGTCGACCCGGCCACCGGAGTGACCCGACGCCGGGGCACGCCGGGCGAGTTGTGCACCCGGGGCTACAGCGTCATGCTCGGCTACTGGAACGCGCCGGAGAGGACCGCCGAGGTCGTGGACGCGGGCCGCTGGATGCACACCGGCGACCTGGCGGTGATGCGGGAGGACGGCTACGTCGAGATCGTCGGCCGCATCAAGGACATGATCATCCGGGGCGGGGAGAACATCTACCCGCGCGAGATCGAGGAGTTCCTCTACGCCCACCCCAAGATCGCTGACGTACAGGTCGTCGGCGTCCCGGACGAGCGCTACGGCGAGGAGGTCGTCGCCTGTGTCATCCCGCGCGATCCGGCCGACCCGCCGACCCTGGAGGACGTGCGCGCGTTCTGCGCGGGACGGCTGGCCCACTACAAGGTCCCGGCCGGGCTGCGCGTCCTCGACGCCTTCCCGATGACGGTCTCCGGCAAGGTGCGCAAGATCGAACTGCGGGAGGGGTACGGCCTGTAGGTCCGGCCGGTCCGCCGGTCCGCTCATGCCCGGCGGGTCACGCTCGCGCCCGGGCAGGTCACACTCGCGCCCGGGCAGGTCACGCTCGTGCCCCGCCGGTTCCGCTCACGACCGACCGGCCCCGCTCACGCCTCGCCGGGCTGACCCGGGCCCTTGGCGTCGAGTGCGCCGGCGGGGGCGTTGACGGGCCGTGGCGCACCCGTCAGATCGAGCACGAACAGGGGGATGCCGAGGGCGTCGGCGCGGGCGCGGGCATCGGCGGTGTACCCGGCGAGGCAGAAGCAGACACAGTCGACGGACTCCGTCATGGCCGCCAGCCACAGACACTCCACGTCCCTGAGCGGGACCGGGCGCACCGTCGGTTCCACCCGGGCCAGCAGGCCACGGGCGGCCAGCCCGACGCCGGACGGGGGGTACTGGCCGGCGCGGTGGACGTCCCGGTGGCCCAGCCACCGCAGGTACAGCGCGGCGGCCGTGACCGCGTCCCGCGCGGTGCGGATCGGTACGGGCCGGAAGGCGGGGCGCCGGCGCGGGGGCGGCGGGGCGCCGATGCCCGGCCCCCCGCCGGCCCTCGGTTGCCCTCCGGCCCTCGGCGGGGTGCCGGCCCTTGGTGGTCCACCGGCCCTCGGCCGGCCGCCGGTCCTCGGTGGGGTGACGATCGTCGGTGGGTCGCCGACCGGGTCCGTGTCCGGGCGGGGCCGGGCCACCGGTATGCGCAGGACCGTCCCGCACGAGCAGCCCATCTCCGGCCGGGGCCACTGGTCGCGGCGGCCGCAGGCCGTGCAGCGCACGACGACCCACTCCTCGTCCCAGGTCCGGTGGGTGACGGGTGTCGGCGGGGCGTGCCGGTCCAGCGGCGGGGCGACGGGCGTACCGCACGCGCAGGGATACGACGGTGGCGCGTAGAGCTGCTCGCGCCGACAGGCCGGGCAGCGCACCGGCACGCTCTCGGACATGGCCCCATCGTCCTCCACGCGGCCCCCGTCTGTCCGCGCTTTCCCGGCTCCGGTCCCCCTTGACGGTCCCCCTTGGCGGTGTGCCGCGGGCCTGATCCGGCAGGCGCAGCGGGCGTTCGACATCGACTTCCAGGTCAACCTGGAGTTCGAGAACCTCAACTCGCCCGAACTGGGCGTCTACGGCGTCGACCACGTCAAGGTCACCGAGGGCCTGGGCTGCAAGGCGATCCGGGTGACCGACCCGAACGAACTCGGCGCGGCCCTGGAGCAGGCCAGGAAGCTCGCCGCCGAGCACCGGGTGCCGGTCGTCGTGGAGGCGATCCTGGAGCGCGTCACCAACATCTCCATGTCGACCACCAACGACATCGGCAACGTCGTGGAGTTCGAGGAGATCGCCACCGAGCCCGGCCACGCGCCGACCTCGATCAGGACGCTGAAGGTCTGACGCCGGGGCGACCCGCGCGCCGCCACCGAGGGATGGCCGGTCCCTGACGGGACGGGCCACCCTTTCGTCGTCGTCGTCGTCGTCGCGGGGTCAGTCCGGGCCGGCGCCGCAACCGCTGCCCCGTCCGGACCGCCGCTCCCGCTCCCGTGCCCGTACGCGTACCCGTAGTTCTCGTGCGGGTCGGTGCCCTCCTCGCCGAAGCGGACGGCGGACGGCCCCACGCCATTCGCCGTCCGACGTCCGCGGGGTCCGCCCCGATGGGAGCGTGGTGGCCGGGTTCAGACGGTGTCGTGTTCGGACAGGCCCGGCCAGTCCTCCGGGCCGCCTCCCTGCCATTCGACGAAGTCGCTCTCCTCCACCTCGACGCGGTCGAGGTCGGCCATCCGGAGGATCTCGACGACGTCGTCGAGGTGGGAGGCGATGCCGAGGACCGTGTCCCCGGACGTGACCCGCCGGGAGCCGTCGAGGGCCGGTGGGTGCACCACGATGCGCGGATGCGGCGCCGAGAGTGCCATGTGTTCAGGGTGCTGCGGAGGCGGCGGTTCCGCACCCCGGGGCGTCCGCGACGCGCCCGGGCAGCGGTGAGCGCCGACACGGAACCGTCCGTGTCCGGCGCTCACCGGCCGTGCCGCTGCCGGCACGGCTTCGACCGCGGCGGCCGCGACGGGACCGGCGCCGTCCTTCCCTCAGGTCGAAGAAGGAGGCACCGGGCCCCTTCGCCACCGCACCGGCTCACGCGCCGCCGCGGTCTCATCCGGCCCGCGTCGCGCCGGCGACCACCCCGCATCCGGGTCGCACGACCCCGCGCGAGCTGCGCGTACGGCGTCCTGACCGTCCTGACCGTCCTGAGCGGACGGCCGGACGCGTACGCGGTCCGGGCCGTCACCGATCCCGCCGCCCGGGGCCGCCCCGCGGTGCGCGGGGGCTCCTCGGTGCGGGCACGGGCGGGGATCGGTGCGGTTGGTGCCGGGCGGCGCCGTCGCCTGGGCGCGACAGGACGGATGTCGGCGGCGGCGCCGCCCGGGGTCTCGGGGGTGAGGTCAGACCTGGGCGCCGGACAGGCGCTCCACGCCCCTCAGCAGGGCGGAGTGGTCGAGGCCGCCGTCGCCCTGGGCGCGCAGTCCGGCCACCAGTCGAGCGACCACGGCGCCGACGGGCAGGGCCGCGCCGACGGCACGGGCCGCGTCGGTGACGATGCCCATGTCCTTGTGGTGCAGGTCGACACGGAAGCCCGGCCTGAAGTCGCGGGTGAGGAAGTTGTCCTTCTTGCGCGCCAGCACGGTGGAGCCGGCGAGTCCGCCGCCGAGCACGTCCAGGGCCGCCTCCAGGTCCACGCCCGACTTCTCCAGGAAGACCACCGCCTCGGCGCACGCCTGGATGTTGACGGCCACGATCAGCTGGTTGGCGGCCTTCACGGTCTGGCCGGAGCCGTGCGGCCCGCACAGCACGATGGTCCTGCCCAGCGCCTCGAACAGCGGCCGGGCCTCGTCGAAGTCGGCCTGCTCGCCGCCGACCATGACGGACAGCACCGCCTCGACCGCGCCGGCCTCACCGCCGGACACCGGGGCGTCAAGGACGCGGATGCCCCGGCCGGCGGCGGCCTTCGCGAGGTCCACGGACGTCCGCGGGGTGATCGAGGACATGTCGATCAGCAGGGTGCCGGGCCGCGCGTGGGCCAGGATGCCGTCCGGGCCGTAGGCGACGGCCTCCACCTGCGGGGAGGCGGGCACCATCGTGACGACCACGTCGGCGTCCCGCACGGCCTCGGCGATCGAACCGGCCGCGGTGCCGCCGGCGGCGGTCAGCCGGTCCAGCTTGTCCTGTTCCAGGGTGTGCCCGGTGACGTCGTAGCCCGCCTTGATCAGGTTCTCCGACATGGGGGAGCCCATGATGCCGAGACCGATCCAGGCCACCTTGGGCAGGTTGTCGCTCATGAGAGTGCCTCTCTCGCTTCCGTGCCGCGGGTGACGGGGGCGGTGGGTGCCGGTGGGTGCCGCTCAGCGCGCGGCTCGGGCCTCGGCGGGCAGCCAGTCGAAGGCGTCCGCGCTCGGGCGGTCGCCCGGCCTGTACTCCAGGCCGACCCAGCCCTCGTAGCCGGCCTTCCGCAGCAGGCCGAGCAGGTCGGCCAGGGGAAGCGTGCCCGTGCCCGGGGCGCCGCGGCCGGGGTTGTCGGCGATCTGCACATGCCCGGTGACCGGCGCGTAGCGGTCGATCACCGACGGCAGGTCCTCGCCGTTCACCGCCAGGTGGTAGAGGTCCATCAGGAACCGGGCGTTGCCGAGGCCGCCGGCCCGGTTCACCTTCTCCACGACGCTTGCCGCGGCCGACGCGCTCACCAGCGGGTAGCGGGGGGACTCACGCCGGTTGAGGGCCTCGACCAGCAGAACCGCCCCGACCCGGTGGGCCGCCCGGGCCGCGAGGACCAGGTTCTCCAGCGCCGGCGCGTCCTGCTCGGCGGGGTCCACGCCCTCGACGCGGTTGCCGTACAGGGCGTTCAGCGCCGTACAGCCGAGGGAGTGCGCGAAGTCCGCGGCCACGTCGACGTTGGCGCGGAACCGCTCCGACTCCTCGCCGGGGACCGACAGGGCGCCGCGGTCGGGGCCCGGCAGTTGACCGGCGTAGAAGTTCAGGCCCGTGAGCCGGACGCCTGCGTCCTCGACGGCCGTTCTGAGCGCGTCCAGCGCCGGGCGTCCGGGCGTGGGGGAGTCGACCCAGGGCCACCACAGTTCGACCGCGGTGAAGCCGGCCGCGGCGGCGGCCGCGGGGCGCTCCAGGAGCGGGAGCTCCGTGAAGAGGACCGACAGGTTGACGCTGTAGCGCCGGTCTGCGCCTGTGCTCGATTCGGGACCTGGCATCGGGGCCGCGCTCCTTCCGTGCCGAGACGCGCTGGGCGTTCCGTGACTGCTCCGCGTTATTCCGCATTGCGGAAGTCAGCTTCTGCTTATTGGAAGATTGCCGTCGGCTGTCGGAGCTTGTCAAGAGGGGTCGGCGGAATGTGGCGGCGCGCGTTAGGTTGTGCGCGTGCGATTGAGAGTGGAGTTCACGACCGAGCCCTTCGACCTGGACGAGGCGCCCGCGCACGCGGTGGTGGCCCGTCAGGTCGTCGAGGCCGCCGAGCTGGACGCGGTGGACGTCGGCCCGTTCGGCAACACGGCCGAGGGTGGCGCCGACGCCGTGCTCGGCGCCGTGGACACGCTGCTGCGCCGGGCCCTGGAGGCGGGCGCCACCCGCATCTCGCTCCAGCTGAACGTGGTCGGCGAGGGCCCGCGGTGACCGGCGCCGCGGAGGAGCACTTCATCGCCGCCGTGAAGCCGCTGGTCGACGCCATGGGCGGGGAGCTGCTCGCGCCCGACGAGGCCGGCCCCGACGACGTGGTGCTCGCCTGGGAGGGCGCCGACGTCGTCGCCGTACGGCTGCCGCAGCTCGCCGACTCCCTCGACCACATCCTCGCCGCCATGGAGCGCAGACAGGGCAAGCCCCTGGCCGACCTGGACCGCAAGGCCAAGCAGGAGGTGGTGCGGATACTCGAGGCGCGGGGCGCCTTCTCCGTACGGCACGGTGTGGAGACCGTGGCGGGCGCGCTCGGGGTGAGCCGCTTCACCGTCTACAACTACCTGAACCGCGAGAAACAGGGCTGAGCGCGGCGGGCCGGGTTTGTTACCCGGAATTTTCAACAAACTGTTGACTCCGTGTCGCGGAGGGGCGTTAGCTGTGCGCAGCCCGTTCAGCACGAAGGCCGTTCGCGGCCACGGAGGCTCCCGTGACGTCGACTTCCACGCCCCCGGGTCTGGCCCGGTTCAACGCGCTCGGGGAGTCCGCGGCCCTGGCCGCCCTCCGCGAGGCGTGCGCCTCCACCACCTGGGCGAAGCGACTGCTCGCCGCCCGCCCCTACGCCACCACCGGGGAACTCCTCGCCGCGAGTGACAGCGCCATGACCGGGCTGAGCGACGAGGACCTGGCCGAGGCCATGGCCGGTCATCCGCCGATCGGCCGCCCCCGGCCCGGCGACCCGACCTCGGCCCGCGAACAGCGCGGCATGGCCGGAGCCTCCCCGGAACTGCGGGCGGAGATGCTCGAACTGAACCTGGCCTACCAGGAGAGATTCGGCCATGTCTTCCTCATCTGCGCCACCGGCCGGACCGGCGAGCAGATGCGCGACGCGGCCAGGGAACGGCTCGGCAGCACACCGGAGCGGGAGCGGGAGACCGTCCGCACCGAGCTGGGCCTGATCAACCGTCTCCGCCTGGCCCGACTCGTCGAGGAGGACGCCCGACCATGAGCACCGACACCACCGCCTCCGTGTCCACGCACATCCTGGACACCAGCGTCGGCCGCCCCGCCGCCGGTGTCGCCGTCCGCCTCGCGGCCCGCGCCGGCCGCGACGCCGGATGGCGGGCGCTCGGCGGCTCCGCGACCGACGCGGACGGGCGGTGCAGGGACCTGCCGGCCCCGCCGGAGGGAACGACCCACGTACGGCTCGACTTCGCCGTGGAGCCGTACTTCGACCAGAAGCAAGCCGATGCGCAGCAGGACGCCCCCGCGAATCGGGACAGGGGTGCCGACGCGGTGTTCTTCCCGGAGGTGGCGATCACCTTCGCCGTCGAGCCGGGCGAGCACTACCACGTACCGCTGCTGCTCAACCCGTTCGGCTACTCCGTATACCGAGGGAGCTAGCAGACACATGGCAGACAATTCCCGGACCGGCCGCCCCGTGATGCTGGGTCAGAACCAGTACGGCAAGGCCGAGAACCGCGTCGTGAAGATCACCCGGGACGGCGCCACCCACCACATCAAGGACCTGAACGTGTCCGTGGCGCTCAGCGGCGACATGGAGGAGGTCCACTACTCCGGCTCGAACGCCAACGTGCTGCCGACCGACACCACCAAGAACACGGTGTACGCGTTCGCCAAGGAGTACGGCATCGAGTCGGCCGAGCAGTTCGGCATCCATCTCGCCCGGCACTTCGTGACCTCGCAGGAGCCCATCAGGCGGGCCCGTATCCGGATCGAGGAGTACGCCTGGGAGCGGATCGCGACCTCGCCGACGGACGCCGGGCCCGCCCGGGGCGAGCACTCCTTCGTCCGCCAGGGCCGCGAGACCCGGGTCACGCAGGTCACCTACGACGGCTCGTCGTGGGAGGTCGTCTCCGGGCTGAAGGACCTGGTCGTGATGAACTCGACCGACTCCGAGTTCTGGGGCTACGTCAAGGACAAGTACACGACGCTCCCGGAGGCGTACGACCGCATCCTGGCCACCCGGGTCACGGCCCGCTGGCGCTTCAACTGGTCCGACGACCAGCGGGAGACGCCCGACTGGGAGGAGTCCTACGAGCGGACCCGCGAGCACCTGCTCCAGGCCTTCGCGGAGACGTACTCGCTGTCCCTCCAGCAGACCCTGTACCAGATGGGCTCGCGGATCATCGACCACCGCGACGAGATCGACGAGGTCCGCTTCTCGCTCCCCAACCAGCACCACTTCCTGGTCGACCTGGAACCGTTCGGCCTGAAGAACGACAACGAGGTGTACTTCGCAGCCGACCGGCCCTACGGCCTGATCGAGGCCACCGTCCTGCGGGACGGCTGCGAGGCGAGGATCCCGGTGGACCTCACCAACCTCTGAGGTTCCTCATTTCGGCACCCGTGGCCGCTTCGGCACCCGTGGCCGTTTCGGACCACATGGCCGTTTCGGCACCCGGGGCCGGGGGACCGGCCTCCCCGGCCACGGCACTCGAAACTCCCGGGGTCCTGCCGTGCCCTCCGCACCGAGCCCACTGAGTGAAAAGGACACATCATGGCAGCACCCCAGCGGATCGTGATCGAGAACTGTTCGATCGCGACCGTCGACGCCCACGACACCGAGTACGCCTCCGGGCATGTCGTCGTGGCCGGCAGCCGTATCGAGTCGCTCGGCGCGGGCAGGGCACCCGGGGACCTGGAGAACGTGGGACGCCGTATCGACGCCTCCGGGCACCTTCTCACCCCGGGTCTGGTCAACACCCACCACCACTACTACCAGTGGATCACCCGAGGCCTGGCCACGGACCACAACCTCTTCGACTGGCTCGTCGCGCTGTACCCGACCTGGGCGCGCATCGACGAGCAGATGGTGTACGCGGCCGCCCAGGGCTCCCTGGCGATGATGGCCCGCGGCGGCGTCACCACCGCCATGGACCACCACTACGTCTTCCCGAAGGGGGCCGGCGACCTGTCCGGCGCCGTCATCCGCGCCGCCCGCGAGATGGGCGTCCGTTTCACCCTCGCCCGCGGCTCGATGGACCGCGGCGAGAAGGACGGCGGCCTGCCGCCGGACTTCGCCGTCGAGACCCTCGACGGCGCCCTGGCCGCCACCGAGGCGACCATCGACGAGCATCACGACACCTCCTTCGACGCGATGACCCAGGTGGCCGTGGCCCCCTGCTCGCCCTTCTCCGTCTCCACCGAACTGATGCGGCAGGGCGCCGAACTGGCCCGCCGCAAGGGCGTACGGCTGCACACCCACGGCTCGGAGACCGTGGAGGAGGAGAAGTTCTGCCACGAACTGTTCGGCATGGGCCCGACCGACTACTTCGAGTCCACCGGCTGGCTCGGCGAGGACGTGTGGATGGCGCACTGCGTCCACATGAACGACTCCGACATCGACGCCTTCGCCCGGACGAGGACCGGAGTGGCCCACTGCCCGTCGTCCAACGCCCGGCTCGCGGCCGGCATCGCCCGCGTCCCCGACCTGCTCGCCGCCGGCGTGCCGGTCGGCCTCGGCGTCGACGGTACGGCCTCCAACGAGTCCGGCGAACTCCACACCGAACTGCGCAACGCGCTCCTCATCAACCGCCTCGGCGCCCACCGCGAGTCCGCGCTCACCGCCCGTCAGGCCCTGCGGCTGGGCACCTACGGCGGCGCCCAGGTGCTGGGCCGCGCCCGGGAGACCGGTTCCCTGGAGCCGGGCAAGCTCGCCGACCTGGTGCTGTGGAACCTCGGCACGCTGGCCCACTCCTCCATCGCCGACCCGGTCAGCGCGCTGGTCCTCGGCGCGGCGGCCCCGGTCACGGCCTCCTTCGTGGGCGGCCGTCAGATCGTCGAGAACAACCGTCTGCTGCACGCCGACGAGGACGCCATCGCCCGCTCCACCCGTGCGCAGGCCCGGCGGCTGGCGGAGATCGCCGCCAGCCTCTGAATCCCCCCGTCCCACCGCGCGAACTCCGCCGCACGGCAGGGCACTTGAACTCCGGTCGGGAGGGACGGCTTCCGACCGGTGGCCGTGGACCCGGACCGGGTGCGCGGCGGCCGTTGCCGGGGCGCGTGTGGACACACGCGCCCCGGGACGGTCCCGTCCCGGCGCGTCGCCGTTCTCGCGACCCCGCCTGCCCCACCTCCGTTCTCCCAGAGGTGGCCGCGGTGTACGCGGGAGTCGTCGCCCCGCCCCCGACCGTCGGGGCGGCCGTCGGCCTGACAGGCACGAACTCACCTTCCGCACCGGCGCCCGTCCGTCCACTGCCGGCCTCGCCACCTTCCTGCAGACCCTCGGGATCTGGCGGATCGGCCGAGGCGCCGCCCCTCGCGCCTCAGCCGATCGTGTAACGGTCCCCGTACACCCGCCACTCCAGCGGCGGGTCCAGGTCGAGGTTGCCCGCGGCGAGGAACACCCGCTGGGCCGTCTCGACCCGGGTCACGTCGCTGTGTGCCGCCTCCTGTCTCATCGCCCACACCCGGGCGTCGAGGAAGGCGTTCAGATACGCCGTCTCGTCGCCGCCGTCCGCCGGGGTGGCCGCGACGCCCCGGGCCCGGCGGCGGATGCCGCCGAAGCTGACGGCGTCCGTGCCGGGGCCGTGCATGACCATGGCGTCGAAGTAGGCGAACTGGCCGAGCGTCCCGAGGCCGTCCTTCTCGGCGCGGGCGACCGCCGGGTCGAAGTAGACCCGGTCCCGCAGGTCGCGCTGTGCCCGGCGGAACGCGGACGTGCCGGCGGCCTTGCGCCAGGCGGCGGGGAAACCCGGGTCCAGTCCCGCGTGGGAGTCGCTGCCGTCCACCGCGCGCAGCGCGGGCAGGAACCCGGCCAGCGCGTTGTCCGGGACGCGCTCGGTGTACAGCTCGACCAGGGCGAGCATGTCGCTCGTCCCGGAGCAGAAGCCGATGACGCCGCCGGTGTAGCCGCGGCCGTCGCCGATGTCCTCGATGTACCGGTACTGCGCCTTCCAGTCCAGCGACGAGTTCTCCGCGCTGGACACCAGCCGCATCGCGAGGTCCTTCTTGTCCGGGGCGCCGAGCCCGGCCGCGGGGGCCGCCTCGGCCGACGGCCACCGGGCGACGAGCGCGGTGGCGCCGAGGGCACCGAGGGCGGCGAGCAGGGTGCGGCGGGCTGCTCCTGCGTGCGGGATCGGCACGTCATCTCCGGTGGTTCTGGGGGCGTCGGGGTCGGCGGGATCATCTGGGTCCGGCGGCCGCGGTCACAGACCGAACAGGCTCGCGTCCGCGGCGAGTTCCTTGAACCGGCTGTGCGGGTCCGCCACCAGTCTGCGTTCGCGGAGGTCGAGCAGGCCGCCGACGGAGGTGAGCTCGGCGGCCACCGTGCCGTCCGCCTTGCGGATGCTCTGCTCGATCCGGAACGTCTTGCCGCCGGCCCAGTCGAAGACGCAGGTCACGTCCACCTCGTCACCGGCGAGCAGTTCCCGCCGGTAGCGGATGGTCGTCTCCAGGGCGACCGGGCCGACGCCCTCGGCGGCCAGCGCGGCCTGGCTGATGCCGGCCGCCCGCAGCAGCGACCAGCGGGCGTGCTCGGCGTAGTTGATGTACACGCTCTGGTTGACGTGACCCTGCACGTCGGTCTCGTATCCGCGGACGGTGATCCGCACGGAGAACGGCTCGCTCACGGTGTCCCCTTCTCGATGTCCGAGTCGATGGCGGCGGTCGGTGCCGGCGGTCGGTGCCGGCGACCGGCCCACCGATCTTGGCACGCGCGTCACGCCCGGCGCGGGGAAGCCAGCACATATCGAGCGCGCGTACGAGGGTCGGTGTGTTCGCCGGTCTGCCAGCCCGCCTTGTCCAGGGTGGCCGCGCAGGCCCGGAGCGTCTCGCCGTCCGGTCCGCGCACGGCGACGGCCTCCGGCTGCGGGGTCGCCCGCACCCGGTAGCCCTCGACGTCCCCGCCCGCGGGGAGGTGACCGGCCGCTTCCAGGGCGAGCGCGGCCGCCTGCACGAGATGCGTCCGCTCCCAGCCGCACGGCCGGTCCGTGGCACCGTCGGGGTTGGTCATCCGGCGCAGTTCGATCAGCCCCTGCCAGGCACTGTGGACCTCGCGGACCCGGGCGGGGCCCGTACCGGGAAGGTTTTCCTCGCCGCCGACGCGGGCCGTGAACACGCCGCTCGCCGCGGGCGCCGACTCGGGCGGCTGCGGGGTGTGCGCCGGCTGCTCGCGGGTCCGGTGTCCGGCCGGTGTCAGGAAGTGGTCGTGCGGCGGGCGCGGGTGCCGGAAGGCGAGCCCGTGCCGGACGAGCGCGGCGAGCTGTGCCTCGGTGCCCCGCAGACGGCCGGTGACGGGATCGGCGGCGTCGATGACACGCCGCTGCGCGGCGGTCGGCGGTCGTGTCACGGCGTGCTCCTCCCCGGCGGACCTGCCTGCTCCAAGGCCCGTCCGCGGTGCGGGGACCGGCCCTTGTCGAAGACTACGACGCCGCTGTGACATCCCCGCGGGAGCCGAGACCCACGCCTACGGTTCCGGCCGGTGGTTCCAGCCCGCGATCACCGGGCGCCCGTGCTCCGTGCCCAGCCGGCACACGGTGCCCGTCGCCAGCTGGAACAGCGCGCCCGCCGAGGGAGGCAGCCCGAGCCTTCGGGCGGTGAGGACCCGCAGGAAGTGTCCGTGCGCCACCAGCACGACAGCGCCCTCCGTGCTGCCGAGCGCCGCGTCCGCCCTGGCCAGCACCCGGTCGGCGCGCTCCCCGACCTGCTGCGGGCTCTCCCCGGGATGCTCGGGCGGCCCGGGTGTGACCCCGTCGGTGAACAGGAACCAGTCCGGCCGCTCGCGCTGGATCTCGGCGGTCGTGACGCCCTCGTACCCGCCGTAGTCCCACTCGACCAGGTCGGCGTCCACGCGGGCCTCGTGCAGTCCGACGAGCTCCGCCGTCTCGCGCGCCCGTCGCAGCGGGCTCACGAACACGGCGCCGACCTGGTGCGAGCGGATCAGCGGCACCAGCCGGCGTGCCTCCTCGCGGCCCTTCTCGGTCAGCGGGACATCGGTGGAGCCGGTGTGCCGCCCGGACCGCGACCACTCGGTCTCGCCGTGCCGGACCAGGAAGAGATCACCCATGTCTCACAGGCTACGAGGACCCTCCTGCCGGTACCCGCCGAGGAACCGCCCGATTCGTCCGATCGCCGCCTCCAGGTCGTCGGCGTGGGGCAGGGTGAGGATGCGGAAGTGGTCGGGGCTCGGCCAGTTGAAGCCGGTGCCCTGGACCACCTGGATCTTCTCCCGCAGCAGCAGGTCCAGGACGAACTTCTCGTCGTCGTGGATGCGGTGCACCTTCGGGTCCAGCCGGGGGAACGCGTACAGGGCGCCCTTCGGCTTCACGCAGGACACCCCGGGGATCTCGTTCAGCTTCTCCCACACCACGTTGCGCTGTTCGTGCAGCCTGCCGCCCGGGGCGGTGAGGTCGGTGATGGACTGGCGGCCGCCGAGCGCCGCCTGGATGGCGTACTGGGCGGGCGCGTTCGGGCACAGCCGCATGGAGGCCAGCATCGTCAGCCCCTCCAGGTAGTTGCGCGCGTGCTGCTTCGGGCCGGTGACCACCAGCCAGCCCGAGCGGAAGCCGGCGACCCGGTAGGTCTTCGACAGTCCGCAGAAGGTCAGGACCACCAGGTCGGGGGCGAGCGCGGCGGCCGAGTGGTGCACGGCGTCGTCGTACAGGATCTGGTCGTAGATCTCGTCGGCGAAGACCATCAGGCCGTGGCGGCGGGCGAGGTCGAGGATGCCCTCGACGATCTCCTTCGGGTAGACGGCGCCGGTGGGGTTGTTGGGGTTGATGATCACGACGGCCCTGGTGCGGTCGGTGATCTTCGCCGCCATGTCGTCCAGGTCCGGGTACCAGTCGGCCTGTTCGTCGCAGAGGTAGTGCACGGCCTTTCCGCCGGCCAGGGTCGTCACCGCCGTCCAGAGCGGGAAGTCGGGGGCGGGGATGAGGATTTCGTCGCCGTCCTCGATCAGCGCCTGTACGGCCATCGAGACCAGTTCGGAGACGCCGTTGCCGAGGAAGACGTCGTCGACGTCGACCTCCAGGCCCCGGTCCTGGTAGCGCTGGGCGACCGCCCGGCGGGCGGAGAGGATGCCCCGCGAGTCGGTGTAGCCGTGCGCCTGCGGGAGCATGCGGATCATGTCCTGGATGATCTCCTCGGGCGCCTCGAAGCCGAAGAGCGCGGGGTTGCCGGTGTTCAGGCGGAGCACGCTGTGGCCCGCCTCCTCCAGCGCGTTGGCGTGCTCGATCACCGGACCGCGGATCTCGTAACAGACCTCGCTGAGCTTGCTCGACTGCCGGAACTCCATGCGCTGCGCCCTCCGGTACGTGGTGTTGCTTGGTTTTACCAAGTTCGAGCTTGGAAAGTCCAACAACTTGTCTAGACTGCGCTCCATGTCACCTCGCCGAAGCTACGACCAGTACTGTTCCGCCGCCCGTGCGCTCGACGTCGTCGGTGACCGCTGGACGCTGCTCGTCGTGCGCGAACTCCTGGCCGGCCCGCGCCGCTACACGGACCTGCACGCCGACCTGCCCGGCGTGAGCACGGACGTACTCGCCTCCCGGCTGAAGGACATGGAACGCGACGGCCTCGCCACGCGCCGCCGGCTGCCCCCGCCCGGCGCGGTCTCCGTGTACGAACTCACCGCGCGCGGGCGGGACCTGCTGCCCGTGCTCCAGGCGCTGGGGGCGTGGGGGCAGCCCGAACTCGGCGAGCGCCGGCCCACGGACGCGGTGCGCGCGCACTGGTTCGCGCTGCCCCTGCTGCGGGCCCTGGAGGGCGAGGGGCTCGTCGAAGTCCGCCTAGAGGAGGGCGAGTTCCACCTCCGCGTCGGTGAGGCGGAGGGTCCCGTCTACGGCGACGGCCCCGCGCCCGCGGAGCCCGACGCCCGCCTCGTGCTGGATGTCGAGACGTGTACGGCCGTCGCCCGGGGCGAGGTGAGCGTGCGGGACGCCGTGCGCGCCGGCCGGATCGAGGTGACCGGCGACGGCACCCCGGCCAAGGCGCTGCGGGAGGCGTGAGAAGAGGCAGGAGGCCCGCCGGTGGCGGGCCTCCTGATGGGACGTCAGCTCCTGTGGAACAGGGTGCTCACGCCCCCGGTGGTACCCGGCGTGGCCGTCCCGAACCGCGGGTCAGGGCGTAGCCGCCGATTCCGGCGAGCGCGGCCAGAACGCCGCCGACGCCGGTCCACACCCAGCGGTCGGTCCACCAGCCGGACGACCAGCCGTCGTCCGGCTCGATGCTCGACAGCACCGCGGAGGACGAGTTCTTCTCCTCGGCCCCGGACCTGACCGCGACACCGGGGACCAGCGGCTCGGCCAGCGAACCGTCCACGGCCGCCGACCCGCCGATGTCCTTCGAGTCGACCCGCACCTCGGTGCCGACCGTCAGGCCCAGGTCGGACGTCGGGACGTTCACGACCGTGAGGCGGACGTAGTACGTCCCCGGCAGCGGATCGTCGGCCCACGGCTCGGACCAGGCGCGGACCGTGCGCAGGACGCACGCCAGCTCCACCGAGGACGTGCCCTCGGCGGCGGTGCGCGTCTGCGCCCCGTACTGGCAGGCCTGGCGGCGGCGCAGACCGTCGTAGACGTCGATCTGCCAGGTCTCGGCGGCGTGCGTGTCAGGCAGCTTCACCGTCGCCTTCACGGTGGGCCGCTGACCGGTGTCCGCCGGGAACGACCAGTACAGGTAGTCGCCCGCGGAACCGTTCGCCGTCGCCTTCTGCCCCTGGTCGATCTCGGTCGCCGTGCGGAACGACGTACCCGCGGCGGTCGGCGCCGAACTGTCGCCCGACGCGCTCGGCGACGGTGAGGAGTCGGCCGCCGCGGGCCCCGCGGCCAGGCCGAGCGCCAGCAGGGCCGCGCTCAACACTCGGGTGTGACGCATCAGTTGGTCCTCCAGACCGCGAACCGCCAGCGCGAGAGCCAGCCCCACAGGACACCGGCGAGGAAGCCGGTGAGGATCAGCGCGCCGAGCAGCCACCAGCCGCGGCCGAGGCCGAAGGAGGCCACGTCGCTCGCCTGGGACGGGCCGTCCACCACGTCCACGGTCAGCTCCAGCGGCAGACCCGGTGTGGTCTTCACGCCGGGCGCCGCCGAGAAGGAGTTGGTGACCTGGAGGCACACCGTCTCCGCCGCCGCGTCCTCGTCGTCGCTGTCCGCCTTCGGGTAGCGCAGACCCGTCGAGACGACGTCGGTGCGGCCGGTGCCGGCCGCCTCCCCGCGTACGATCTCCCGGCCGTGCACCGTGACCGCCCGCATAAGCACCCCGTAGTCGGGGTGGACGGCCCGGTCCGCGCCGACGCTCACCGAGGCGCGTACCTCCTGGCCCGGCTCGACGTCCACGCGGTACCAGCGCTGCTGCCCGAACTCCTCGCGGTCGGTGTACAGGCCCGACTTGAGCGTCGGCGCCTGCGCGCACGCCGTGGCCCCCTCGGTGGCCACCGGAGTCACCACCGGGTCGGCCGCCCGGTCCACCAACTGGTTGACACGGTCGGTGAGTTCGTCGGTGTGCTCGACCGAGGTGTAGGTGCCGCCGGTCGCCTCGGCGATGCAGCTGAGCTGCTTGCGCATGGTGGTGTTCGGCACCAGGCCGAGGGTGTCGATGGTGAGGCCGATGCCCTTGGCCGCGATCTCGCGGGCCACCTCGCACGGGTCGAGCGGGGCACAGGTGTCCTCGCCGTCGCTGATCAGCACGATGCGCTTGGAGCCGTCGCCGCCGTCGAGGTCGCCGGCCGCCTTCAGCAGCGCGGGGCCGATCGGTGTCCAGCCGGTGGGGGAGAGGGTGGCCACCGCCGTCTTCGCCTCGGTGCGGTTCAGCGGCCCGACCGGGTAGAGCTGCGCGGTGTCCTTGCAGCCGGTCTTCTGGTTGTCGCCGGGGTAGTTGGCGCCGAGGGTGCGTATGCCGAGTTCGACCTCCTCGGGTGTCGCGTCGAGCACCTCGTTGAACGCCTGCTTCGCGGCGGCCATCCGCGTCCCGCCGTCGATGTCCCGGGTCCGCATGGAACCGCTCACGTCGAGCAGGAGGTTGACCTTGGGCGCGGTCTCGCCGGTGGGTTCACCGGCGACCGCCGCGGCCGGGAAGGCGATCCCGGCCGTCAGGGCGGCGAGCAGGGCGCACACTCCCGCCGCCAGCCGTTGTGTTCTGATCATCGGCGGATCCTATTGATCAGAGGTGTCGGGCTCCAAAACGAGCCGTCACAACAGCGGGTTGGGCAGGTCGGCCCACTGGTCCCCGGGGGTCCCCGGCGACAGCCGCATCAGCGTCAACGCCTTGGTGGGCAGCGGCTCTTCGAGCAGCGCGAGCAGGTCGGGAGTGCGCGGCAGATCCCGTACGGCCGTTTCAAGCGCCGCCCGCAGGGCCGCAGCCGAACCGGCCGTGGCCGCCAGCGCGCCCGCCACCAGGGAGCCGAACAGCTTGCGCCGCAGGACCGTTTCGTCGTCCGTGACCAGACGGCCGGTCAGCTCGGGCACCGGCACCCCCTGCCGGGCCAGCCGGGCCGGGCTGACGCGGATGTCGGCCAGGTCGCGGTAGACCAGCCGCAGCGGCTCGCCCGCCGGGGACAGGACGACCAGCAGGTTCTGGCCGTGCGCCTCCAGGGCCACGCCGAGCTCCAGCAGCCGCAGTCCGACCGTGAGGGCGAGCCGGGCGAACCGGGCCAGCCAGCCGGGCTGGGCGGGCAGTCCGGTACCGGCGAGCGCGGCCACCGGCACGACCCGCTCGCCCGCCGCCGCGTACACCCCGGGCGACTCGCGCCACACCGCGGCCAGTTCGGGGGAGCCGGCCGTGGCCGCGCCCAGCGTGCGGGTGACGTGCAGCAGCCCGTCCGTGCGGGCCGCGAGCGCCTCCGCGAAGTCCGACAAGGCGGCGGACAGGACGATCGAGTAGACCGAGATGTCCCGCACCGACGACGTCAGCCGGGCGCTGAGCGCGGTCTTGACGTGCGGGCCGCCGGGCAGGGCGAGGGTGCGCAGCGACATCAGCGGATGCGCGGAGGGGCCCGGCTCGCAGGGCAGTTTGAGAACGTGCTCCACCTGCCAGGGATGCGCCGGCAGCAACAGCCGCGCACCGTCGCGCAGTTCCCCGGGCCACGCGCCGCTCACCACGCAGCTCCCGGCCGGCACCGGTACCAGACCGAGCCGGACCACCGGCCCGTGCTCCGGCCCGTAGGCGAGCTGCTCGGCGACCGAGAACCCCGGCCGGGAACGGCAGTTGGGGTGGTACGGGTGCCCGTCGACCACCCGCTGCTCCCACACCCAGTCGTCCACCGGCCACTCCCCGGCACCCTCCGCCCGTCCGGCCCGCGACAGCGCGAGCGAGGCGACGCTGTGGCCCAGTTCGGCGGCGAAGCCGGCGCCGTGCGCGACGGCCAGCGCGGTCGTCAGCCGCGCCGGATCGTCGTACGACACGTCGTCCAGCCGTACGGCGGCGACGTACGCGGCGGTGGCGTAGGGGTCCGCGGCCGGCCCGTGCAGACGGCGGCCGTCCGCCAGACGCACGGTGAGCCCGTCCCGGCTCCCCTCCCGGCCCGCCACCCACGGCAGGGGTTCATGGGCGAGGGCCCGCCACAGCCGGGTCAGCACCGCCGCCCGGGCACCGGGCAGCTCGGCCGCGTACCGTGACACGAGGGCGGGACGTACGGCGGCCAGTTCCTCGGCGACCTCGGCCTCGGCGGTGGGGGGACGGTGCACGGTCGGGCTCCTCGGGGACGGCTGCGATACCAGGTCGGGGGGTGACGGCAGACATACTGATCATCTCCGCCCGAACGGACCGTGGAAAACGAGTGAAACGCGTGGTTCTCATCCCCCCGCCCGCGGGCGACGCCGCGGTGAGCGCGGACGTCACCGAGCGTGCCGACGCATACGCGGCCGCGCCGCTGCTCAACTGTCTGCTGCGGGAGGTGGCCGAGCCGCTCTCACACGCCGGTGACCTGCGCGTGTACCGGCTCCCCGGCGGCCGGCTGCTCAGAGTCCGCGGAGAACGGCGGCCCGCCGCGCCGGAGCTGCGCACCGCGGACGGCTGGCGGCGCGTCGGTCACCCGGAACTCGTGAAACTCGTCGCCGGGGAACTGCGCCGGCACACCGGCCTGTCCAACCACGAACTGCCCGTGGAGATGGCGGACAGCCGGGACGCGGTGGCCGCGCTGCTCGCCGCCCGGGCCCGTACGACGGAACCCGACGACCTCTACCTGCGCTCCGAGCAGTCCCTCCTCACCGGCCACCCGCATCACCCGGCCCCCAAGGCACGCGGCGGCGGCCCCGCCGCCGGCTGGCTGCCGTACGCCCCCGAGGCGCGCGCGCACTTCCCGCTGGTACTGCTCGCGCTGCGCGAGGACGCGGTCACCGAGGAGGGCGACACCTCGGCCCTGGACGCCCTCGGCGAGGCCCCGCCCGGCTACCGGCTGCTGCCCGCCCACCCCTGGCAGCTCGAACTCGCCGCCCCGGAACTCGCCCCGGCGTTCGCGGACGGCCGGCTGCTGACCCTCGGCACCACCCCCTTCCCCGCCTGGCCCACCGCGGCGATCCGCACCCTGTACGTCCCCGAACGCGACCTCTTCCTGAAGTTCAGCCTCGACGTGCGGATCACCAACGACATCCGCCGCCTGTGGCGCCACGACCTGCTCGGACTCCGCCGCAGCGACGCCGCGGCGGCCGCCGCCCTCGCGGCCGCCGACGGACCGGCGGCCTGGCTGGGCGACCGCGGCTACCGCACCGCCGGCTTCGCCTTCGAGGCGCTCGCCGTCCTGGTCCGCGACGGCTTCCACGGCCACCTGCTGCCCGGTGCGACACCGCTGCTCGCGGCCGGCCTGGTGGAGGGCTTCACGGGCAGCCCGGCGGACGGCCGGCACGATCCGGGGGCCTGGTGGGAGGCGTATCTGGCCCAGGTGGTGCCGCCGGCGCTCACGGCCTTCGCCGAGCACGGCGTCGTACTGGAAGCGCACCTGCAGAACACACTGGTCGCCGTCGACGCCGACGGGACGCCGGTGCAGGCGCTGTTCCGGGACGCCGAGGGCGTCAAGCTGCTGCCGGACGTCTCCCGGGCGGCCGGCTGGGAGCGGCTGGTGTACTGCCTGGTCGTCAACCACCTCACCGAGGTCGCCGCCGCCCTGGCCGAACGCCACCCCGGCCTCGACCCCTGGCCCGCCGCCCGCCGCGCCCTGGCCCGCCACGACCTGCCCGAGACCGCCGCCCTGCTCACCTCGCCCACCCTGCCCGGCAAGACGAACCTGCTGCTGCGCTGGACGGGCGCGGACGGCGCCGACGCCCGCTACCTCCCCCTCCCCAACCCGCTGGCCGGCTGACGGCTGCCCCCGCCGGCGCGCTGACCGGCGGGGTGTGGTCCTCGCGGCACGGGACCCGACGTCCTCCCCGCCATCGGCGGCACTCTCCGTCCGCGTCACGCCTGTCCGGCGACCGTGACGGCGCCCGCTTCCCCCGGCCGGGCCGCGTCCACGCGGACGAGTCCCCCGTGAGAGCTACCCCCCGATGTCCCCCGCAGGGCGATGCCCCGGCCGCCGCCGTCTTCCGGGTGTTCCGGCAGTACCGCGGCCACCGGGCCGCAGGCCGCAGAAGAGGAAGACCATGCCGCGGACATCGCTGCCGGGCGCACGACAACTCACCAGAGCGGGTCATCTGTGCTCGGTGGAAGGGGAGTTGACCGGTCCTGCGCCGGTACGGCTGGCAAAGCGGCCCGGTCGTCCCGCCGTTGCCTCAGTCCTACGGCGTGACGTCCGGGGCGATCCCCGCCCGGTAGGCCAGGACGACGGCCTGGCCGCGGGGCGCGCGAAAGGCCGTGGACCGTGGCCTCTCGAAGTCGGCGATGATGACGGCCGTGTCGACGTCACGTTCCTGCGCGAGCCAGGCGGTCAGTCCCGCCGCTGCCACCCCGGCGCCGACCGCGAGTGAGTTGACGTTGTCGGCGCCGCCGGTAGCCAGGTCGGCCTCGGCTGCCCGGATGACTACCCGGCACACGGGTGACTCCGTGCGGAGTAATTGTCAAGACCTGTGGAGGGGGTGGGGATGCCGCTCGGGCTGCGCCGCGCCCGCCCCGAAGCTTCTTTACTCCGCTCACCGGACCGCTCAGGAGAAGTCCGCGGCGGTGATGCCGTCGGGGTGTCCAGGCGGCCACTCCACCAACTCGATCCGGTAGCCATCCGGGTCGGTGAGCCACGACGTCTTCGGGCCGCGGGGGCCGCCCGGGTACTGGACAGGTCCTGGCTCCAGGCCGGCGTCGGTCAGCCGCTCCAGGGTGGCGGCCAGTGTGTCCACCTGGATCGCGAGGTGGTCGACACCGCTGCCCACGTCGACGCGTCCGCCGACGGGGCGGTGGACCAGCTCGAGCGAGGCCGCCGGTTCGCCGGGGAACTTGAGGATCACGAGGTGACCCGCGTCGCCGCCCTGGACCCTGCCCAGCTCGACGTAGCCCAGGGCGGTGTAGAAACCGAGCGAGCGGTCCAGGTCGGTGACACGGTAGGAGACGAAGAGCGTCTTCACGCGGCCTCCTCGGGTCGACGCACCCGGTAGCGCAGGTGCGTGACGTCTCGATCGTCGAGCCGTCGGACGAGGTCGAGTTCGATGCGATCGCCACCGAGGTGGTCGAACAGTCGCCGGCCGTCCCCGAGGAGGACCTGAACCAGGTGGATCTCCATCTCGTCGATGTGCCCGGCTCGCAGGAGCGCTTGGGCCGCGGCAGCCCCATGGACCATGACCGGCCGGCCCCCGGCGGCCGCGCGAGCCTGACGGGCGCAGTCCTCGACGTCGGTGACGAAACGCGCGTGGCCGGGTGGCACGTCCCCGTCATCCACCTGGTGGGTGAGGACGAAGATCGGCACACCGTCGTGATGGTCGCCCTGCCAGCGCCCGGCGAGTTCGAAGGTCCGGCGGCCGGAGATCACCGCGCCGGTCGCCAGCGCCTCGCGATAAACCTGTCCGCTGGGACCATCGGATTCCCGGTCGTCGAGCCAGTTGAAAAGACGTCCACCGCCGCGTCCGAGCTCCTGGCCCGGTCGATCGTCCGGACCGGCGACGAAGCCGTCGAGCGACATCGACATGTACAGCCGAATCGGATTGCTCATTCTGGCTTCCATCTCTCCTCCACGGCATGCTCCGCTTCTCGCCCCATCGGGGCGGAAGTGTCAAGGTGGAAGACTTCAGGCAGCGGGCAAACTCATCGCCCTGGCGAGGCGTAAATCCAGAGCGGTCGATCAGTTGCGGTCATTCAGGCTGCATGAGCCTCAGGGCTTTTCGACGAGCCGACCGCGTTCGAACCAAGAGCACCTGGAGCACCTGGGCCGCCTGGAGTGCCTGGCGCGACCGGTACCGGCAGGCTCGCGGCGGGCCGCCGGGGAGGGACGCATGACGGCTGTCAGGCGCGGTCACTATGCTCGCTTCATGCCGGAGGCCGGAAGCAAGGGGGCGCACCGCCCTCACACCGCGTCGCAGCTGACCGTGGAACACAAGCAACACAACCGGTTGGACCTTGGAAGATGATGAGAGAGGTCGTTGCGACCCGCTACGTCGAACCCCTGCGCTCCGGCGGCTCCGTGCCCGGGATCGTCGAGGCCGACGACCTGGGCACGTACGTCGTGAAGTTCACCGGCTCCGCGCAGGGTCCCAAGGCGCTGGTCGCCGAGGTGATCGTGGGCGAGCTGGCACGCGCCCTCGGGCTGCGGTTCCCGGAGCTGGTGCTGACCCACTTCGACCCGGCGCTCGCCGCGCACGAACCGCACCAGGAGGTGCGCGACCTGCTGGACGCCAGTGACGGCCTCAACCTCGGCATGGACTACCTGCCGGGCGCCGCGGACTTCACCCCCGACATCGCGAAGACCTTCCCGGTCGATCCCCTGGAGGCGGGCAGGATCGTCTGGCTCGACGCGCTGACCGCGAACGTCGACCGCACGGTCCACAGCTCGAACCTGATGATCTGGCCCACCTTCGGGACCGTGCCGCCGCGCCTGTGGCTGATCGACCATGGCGCCGCCCTCGTCTTCCACCACCGCTGGGACGCCTCGGACCCGGAGAAGACCTACGACTTCCGCCACCACGCCCTCGGGCGGTACGGCCCCGACACCCGGGCGGCCGACGCGGAGCTGGCGCCCCGGGTGACCGAGCGGCTGCTGCGCGACATCGTCGCCGAGGTGCCGGACGCCTGGCTGCGCGGCGAACCGGGCTTCACCACGCCCGGCGAGGTCCGGGACGCCTACGTCCGCTACCTCGCCGCCCGCGTGCACGCCTCCGCGGCCTGGCTCCCCACCGACTTCCCCACCGGCGAGGAACTCGCCGCCGAGGAGGCCCGGCGCGCGGCGAGGACGCAGCAGGGCCGGCCGAACTGGCTCAAGCGGGTCCCCGACCTGCACGGCGAACCGGCGGCGGAACAGGACTGGTCGGTGCACCTGCGATGACGGAGCGGGCCGCGGACGCCTGGCGCGTCCAGATCGAGTACTGCACCCAGTGCCGCTGGTTGCCGCGCGCGGCCTGGCTCGCGCAGGAACTGCTGACGACGTTCGAGTCCGAGCTGACGGAGCTGTCGCTGAAGCCCGGCACCGGGGGCGTCTTCGTCGTCCGGGTGAACGACGAGGTGGTCTTCGACCGCCGCGAGCAGGGTTTCCCCGAGCCGACCGCGGTGAAGAAGCTGGTCCGCGACCGGGTGGCCCCGGGCAGGTCCCTGGGCCACTCGGAGCGGACGGCGGCGGACTGACGCAGCCCCTGCCCTCAGCCCCCCTTCCCTCGCCCCTCAGCACCCTGGGCCACACGGAGCGGACGGCGGCGGACTGACGCAACCCCCTCCCCTCAGCCCCCCTTCCCTCACCCCCGTCCCTCGCCCCTCAGCCCCTCGCCGCTCAGCCCCTCAACTGCTCGTACGCGGGCAGCGTGAGGAAGTCCGCGTAGTCCTCGTCGAGCGCGACCTCCAGCAGCAGGTCGTGGGCCTGCTGCCAGTGCCCGGCGGCGAAGGTCTCCGCGCCGAGCTCGGCACGGATGCTCCGCAGTTCCCCGGCGGCGATCTCGCGGGCCAGCTCCGGGGTGGCGGTCACGGTCTTCCCGTCGTGCTCGAACTCGACGCCCGCGTTGATCCACTGCCAGATCTGCGAGCGGGAGATCTCGGCGGTGGCCGCGTCCTCCATGAGGTTGAAGATGGCGACCGCGCCGAGGCCGCGCAGCCACGCCTCGATGTAACGGATGCCGACCTGCACGGCGTTGACGAGTCCGTCGTACGTCGGCCGGGCCTGGAGGGAGTCGACGGCGATCAGGTCGGCCGCCTTCACCTCGACGTCCCCGCGCAGCCGGTCCTTCTGGTGGGGCCTGTCGCCGAGCACCCTGTCGAAGCACTCCATGGCGATCGGGACCAGGTCGGGATGGGCGACCCAGGAGCCGTCGAAGCCGTCGCCCGCCTCGCGGTCCTTGTCCGCCCGGACCTTCTCGAAGGCCACCTTGTTCACCTCCGGGTCCCGGCGGGAGGGGATGAACGCGGCCATGCCGCCGATGGCGTGCGCGCCCCGCTTGTGGCAGGTGTGGACGAGGAGTTCGGTGTAGGCGCGCATGAACGGGGCGGTCATCGTGACGGCGTTGCGGTCCGGCAGGACGAACTTGGCGCCGCCGTCACGGAAGTTCTTCACGATGGAGAACAGGTAGTCCCAGCGGCCCGCGTTCAACCCGGAGGCGTGGTCGCGGAGTTCGTAGAGGATCTCCTCCATCTCGTACGCGGCGGTGATCGTCTCGATCAGCACGGTCGCGCGGACGGTGCCCTGCGGGATGCCGACATGGTCCTGCGCGAACACGAACACGTCGTTCCAGAGCCGGGCCTCGAGGTGCGACTCGGTCTTCGGCAGGTAGAAGTACGGTCCCTTGCCGAGGTCCAGCAGACGCCGGGCGTTGTGGAAGAAGTAGAGGCCGAAGTCGACGAGGGCGCCGGGAACCTGGCTGCCGTCGGCGTCGACGAGGTGCCGCTCGTTCAGGTGCCAGCCGCGCGGACGCATGACGACCGTGGCGAGTTCCTCGTCGGCCTTCAGGGCGTACGACTTGCCGGAGTCCGGGTCCGTGAAGTCGATGGTGCGAGTGTAGGCGCCGATCAGGTTGAGCTGCCCGAGGACCACGTTCTCCCAGGTCGGCGCGGAGGCGTCCTCGAAGTCCGCGAGCCACACCCGGGCGCCGGAGTTGAGGGCGTTGATCGTCATCTTGCGGTCGGTGGGTCCGGTGATCTCCACCCGACGGTCGTTCAGGGCCGCGGGCGCCGGGGCGACCCTCCAGGAGTCGTCGGCGCGGACGGCGGCGGTCTCCGGGAGGAAGTCGAGCGTGGAGGTGCGGGCGATCTCGGCGCGGCGCTCGGCACGGCGGGCGAGGAGCTCGTCCCGCCGGGGCGTGAACCGGCGGTGGAGCTCGGCCACGAAGGCCAGGGCCGCCTCGGAGAGGACCTCCTCCTGCCGGGGCAGGGGCTCGGCGTCGACGATGGCCAGCGGGGACGGCGCTGGTGCGGACATGAGCTGTCACTTCCTTCATCGGGCCTGGCATGGCACCGGGTGCCAGTCGGCCTGGGTGCGGCGGGCAGCGTCGGCGGAGCGGCCAGGCGCTTGATCAGTGGATAGTAGTTTCCTCATGGTGGAAGTTCAATGTTTTGTTGATGTCGAGATTCTCCGGGTCGAGGCAAGGCGGCGCACAGTGCCACCCCGTTCACTCAAGGTGGACCAGGTCGGCCTCGGTGTCGATGTCGTACGGCTGTGCCACGTCCGCGCACTCGACGAGCGTGATGGCTCCCGCGTGTCCCTTCAGGTAGGCGCGTGCCCCCCGGTCCCCGTTCGCGGTCTCCGCGACGCCCGCCCAGTGGGCCGCCCCGAACAGGACGGGGTGGCCGCGCTCGCCGTCGTAGGCGGCCGACACCAGCGAGTCCTCGCCCTCGCACGCGGCCAGCACCCGGCCCACCGCCTCCGGGCCGATGCCGGGCTGGTCGACCAGGCAGACCAGCGCCGCCTGTACGCCCGTTCCGGTGAGCGAGTCGAGCCCGGCCCGCAGGGAGGTGCCCATGCCCTGCTCCCACCGCGGGTTGTCCACGAGCACGTATCCGCCGAGGTCCGCCCGCTTCCGTACCGCGTCCGCCCGGGCGCCCAGGACCACGTGGACGCGCGCGCAGCCGCCCGTACGCAGGACGGCGGCCGCGTGTTCCACCAGGGGGCGCCCCCGGTGCTCGAGCAACGCCTTGGGCCGGCCGCCCAGCCGCCGCCCGCCGCCCGCGGCGAGGAGCAGTCCGGCGACCTGGGGTTCGTCGTGAGTCATGGGTCCTGCATACCCGACAGCCGGGAAGGTCCGGGTTCCGGCGGGCTGAATTTCGGTCCGGGCGGTGGCGCGGGCGCACCGGGTGGCGTTTACTGACCCGCGTCCCCCAGGCGCCCGGCCACTTCCACGCGGGCCGTCGGCGGGGATCACCGCGCAGGGCCCGGCGGCGCCGGGCGGTACCTGCGCACCGGGGTGTCTGAGGGGGCGGCTGTGTTGCGGAGCGTGGGGCAGAAGCCGGTGGCCGGCAGGGAAGACGATCCGAGGGTGGCGGAACTGAGGACCGCGGTGTCCCGGTTACGCCGTCAACTCGCCGCGCATCCCGCCGAGTTCCCCGACCGTGCGATCGCCGAGGACGAACTCGCCGCGCTGGCCGCGATGGCGGCCCACGGCATCCCCGAAACACCCCGGCTGCGCCGGTCGTTACTGCTGATCGCCGGGGCGATCGGGTCGGTGAGCGCGCTGTCCCGCGGACTGGCGGACGTACGCGAGGCGGTGGACCTGTTCAGGGAGCCACCGCGTCGCTGAGCCGTACCTGCCGCACAGCACGGTGACCGTGCGACGCTCGCCGGCCGCTGGAAGGGCCGCGACTGTGGGCGCCTTGGCGGTCTCCCAGGGCCGGGGACTGCCATGGCCTGCGGTCCCAGCCCGCGGGCCGGCGCCGAGCCGGGTTCCGGAGCAGGGATGCGACACATCTCCACACGGTCACCGCGACCGGCAGAGCGTGTTCCGAGCCGGCCCGACCGGAAGTGGGTCTCGCAGCGACTGCCGACGGCCGGCTGCCCGACCTGGATTTCGTGGCGGCAGGACCGAAAGGTGCGGCCTATCGGCGAAGGGGCTGGTCAGACCTTGATTGCGGTGGCCCGCCCGTTGCACGGCGTGGTCAGGTCCTCGGGATCCGAGGTGAGGATGGTGACGGGGCCGGGGCGGCGAGAGCGGTGGCGCTGGGCATCGCTTCGATGGCGTACTCGTGGCCGTGGAGGCCGGCGTCGGCCAGGAGGGCGGCGGCATGGCGGGCGAGAGGCTCGGTCACCGGCTCGATGACCAGGCGGCACAGCGTCCATTCCGGGGGCGGACGGTTGATCCGCGGGTGGACCACCTCGGCCGGGGCGGCTGTAGAGGTGATGACAACCTCGCTGCCGGGCACGCGAAAATCTGTCCTGGCCGGAGTAGACATTGGCTGATCGTGCGGTTATGGTTTCTCTCGTAGCCGAGATCGAGAAGGGCCCGGCAGAGATGAACTGCCGGGCAGCAGTACGCAGTTGCAGTGTGCATGGCGGTGCGGTGGTGGAGTTTCGAAGCCAGAGCAGGTGCAGGACGGCGACGGGACTGACGACCGGACCGGGTGGCCCGCAGTGATCAGGGGCCGCCACCAGCAGGACCGCGGTACCAGCAGCGCAGTTCCGAGTGGTTCCCCGGGTGAAGGCGTCTGGCTGCGGACGCGCGCACCGGGAGGTTCGGCAGTGGGGTTCCAAGCCAGAGTGGACGCAGGACGGGCGACGGGGCTGGCTGCCGAAGTGTGGCGCTTGTGCGAGGCCACCAGCAGTTCGCGGTACCGGTAGTTGGCAGTATCAGCAGTACGCAGTGCAGTACCCGATTGGTTACCGATCGGGCAGAGGGAAGAACGGAGGAGTGCCCCGCACCATCAGGATCGCCCGGGCGAGTAGTAGGTCCGGGTACCGCAGGACATCGACAGTGAGGTGGTCTCCGGTCACGCATTCGCGATCCCCGCATCCCCGGCAGCATCAAGGCCGGGCCCGCGGAAACAGAAGGCCGGCGCAGTACGAGGGCCGGCAGATGGTGTAGCAGTTCCTTCGGGGCCCTGGTGTCAATGGCACCAGGGCCCCTCCCCGTGTTCCGACGAAGAGGTGCGATGACAGCAGACGATTCCTACGGCCGTCTCGACGACGACGACTACCCCGCCTACACCACGGGCCGGGCCGCCGAGATGCTCGGCACCACCCAGGGCTTCCTGCGTGCCATCGGCGAAGCCCGCCTCATCACCCCGCTGCGCTCCCCGGGTGGCCACCGCCGCTACTCCCGCTACCAGCTGCGCATCGCCGCCCGCGCCCGTGAACTCGTCGACCACGGCACCCCCATCGAGGCCGCCTGCCGCATCGTCATCCTCGAAGACCAGCTCGAAGAAGCCCAGCGTCTCAACGAAACCCTGCGCCACTCCCGGCCCCGCGGCCGGGTCACCAGCTGAACTGCCCTCCTGATCCGGCACATTGCCATGTTCTGCGCTGATTGTCATAACATATGCGCATGATCGCCGAAGATGCCCAGCCACCGGCACCCGGCAGGGAAGGACAGCTCGGCACCGGCGCCGCGCCCGACGTTCCGCCCGGTGTCGCGGCTGGAACCCCTGCCGGTTCGCCGAACCGGCGACCGGCCCCCGCGGCCCGTCCCGGCGGCGGGGTGGAGCGCGCGGTCGCCGTCGTGAAACCGGCGATGCGCGGATGGCTGCACGCAGGCATGTTCCCGCTCGCCCTCGCCGGCGGCATCGTCCTGGTCGCGCTCGCGCGCTCGGCAAGCACCGCCGTGGCGTGCTCGGTGTACGCGGCGTCATCGCTGCTGCTGTTCGGCACGAGCGGCGTGTACCACCGCGGGAACTGGGGCCTGCGCGGGGAGGCTGTCCTGCGCCGACTGGACCACGCGAACATCTTTCTGATCATCGCCGGCACGTACACGCCGCTGGCAGTGCTGCTGCTGTCCGCGCGTCAACAGACGGTCGTGCTGCTGCTGGTGTGGACCGGCGCGGCGACCGGCATCGCGTTCCGCGTCTGGTGGATCAGCGCACCGCGCTGGCTCTACACCCTGTGCTACATCGCCCTGGGCTGGGCAGCGGTCTTCTACCTGCCCGACTTCGGGCGAACCGGCGGCACCGCGGTCGTCCTGCTCGTCATCACCGGCGGTCTGCTCTACACCGCGGGCGCCGTCGTCTACGGGCTGAAACGGCCCAATCCATCCCCTCGCTGGTTCGGATTCCACGAGGTCTTCCACGCCCTGACCATCGCCGCCTTCGCCGCGCACTACACCGCCATCCTCCTGGCAGCCACATGACGCCACACCGCCGCGCGGGGACGGGGCAGGCCCTGGCCGCACGGCGTCCAGAGGGGCTGTCGGCCGGGTGGCCTGCGGACCTGGCACACGGCGGGATCCGTGGTGCAATATGACCTGTCCGGTGCCGTAGTGGCATCGGTCACTCGCGCATCCGGCACGGAGTCCTGAGCGCCATCGAGTCGAGCAGCGAGGAGACACCGTGGCCGCAGGGAAGCCGGGCGGGGACGGTGAGCAGGCCTCTCGACCTCCCGCGGGCGGCAGCCCCGGGCCACGGGCGATGACGCTGGCAGGGACACTGGAGGCGGCGGAGGCCGCGCCGCCCGTGGAGTCGCTTGACGTGGTCGCGCGCATGCTCAGGGAGGACCTGGGGGCAGCGTCGGTGTCCTTCCTGATCACCGACTTCAACGGCAGCTCGGTCGTACGGCTGGGCGCCGCGGGCAGTGTCGAGACCGGTGAGCCGGCCCAGCGCATCCCGCTGCGGGGCACCCTGTACGACGACGTGATCCGCAGCCAGCGTCCCAGTGTCGAGGACGAAGGCGGCGGGAGGCTGGTGCGGGTTGTCGCCCCGGTGACCAACCGCGGGGACGCCATCGGACTTCTCGAATTGTTCCTGTCCGAGACGCCGAACGCGGAGGTGATGCGGGAGATCGGTGAGACGGCACACGCGCTGGCGTACATCGTCATCGCGAACCGGTCCTACACCGACGTGTACCAGTGGGGCCGACGCACTGTCCCGCTGAGCCTGGCCGCAGAGATCCAGCACCGGCTGCTCCCGACTTCGCTGGCATGCGAGGCGGCCCAGTTCGCGGTGGCCGGGGCACTGGAGCCGGCCGACCACGTCGGAGGTGACACCTTCGACTACGTGATCGACCGCGACGCCGTCCAGTTGTCCGTCACCGATGCCATGGGTCACGACGTCGCCGCCGCACTGCTGGCCACCCTGGTGGTGGGCGCCCTGCGCCGGGCACGGCGGGCGGGCGCCGACCTTGAGGAACAAGCCCGCCAGGCCGACCAGGCCATGCGCGAGTACGGCCACGAGGGCTATGTCACCGGTCAACTGCTGCGGATCAGCCTGTTGGATGGCCGAACCGAGTTCATCAACGCCGGGCACCCCTGGCCGATGCGGATGCGGGACACGGAAGTGCAGCAGATCGTTCCGAATGTCGATCTGCCGTTCGGCGTCCGCTCCCCGTACCCCTATCGGGTGCAGTCGCTGGACCTGCGACCTGGCGACCGGCTGGTGATGTTGACGGACGGCATGCTGGAGCGCAACGCCACGAGCCTGGATCTGGCCGACCTGATCGTCCGCACCCGTGCGCTGCACCCCCGAGAGGCCGCTCGCACCCTCATCGGGGCGATCGTCGACGCCAGCCATGGTCACCTGGAGGACGACGCGACCGTCATGTGCCTGGACTGGCACGGAACCGGACACTCCCAGCGGGACGCCGCCACCGGCGCGGACCTCACCGACGCCTCACCACCGGGACGGACGACCCCGGGTCGATGACCCGGAAGCCAGTCAGCGGCGCTCCGTCGAGCGTCGCAGGCTGCGATTCCTGTTGCCCCGCGGCTCCTTCGCCGGATGAGAACCCGGGAGCGCCCGGGGCCGGGTCCCGGGACAATGGCCGGCATGATGTCTCTGCACTCCAACCCCCTCTTCACTCGGCTTGCCGATGCCGAACGGATCCTCGTCGCGGGCGCGGGAGGCGGATTCGACATCTACTCCGGTCTGCCGTTGGCGCTTTCCCTCCTGCACCAGGGCAAGCAGGTGTACCTCGCAAACCTCTCCTTCAGCGCACTCGAGGGTCTTCCGATCGACGACTGGGTCGCCCCCGACCTGGTCGCGATCACTCCCGACTCTGCTGTGCACCAGAGCTACTTCCCCGAGCGGACCCTCGCTCAGTGGCTGCGTCAGCACGGCTACCCGTTCACCGTGTACGCCTTCCCCCGGACCGGGGTGCGTCCGCTGCGCGCCGCCTACCAGGCGCTGATCGAACTGCACCGCGTCGACGCTGTGGTGCTGGTCGACGGCGGTACGGACATCTTGATGCGCGGTGACGAAGCCGGGCTCGGCACACCGGAAGAGGACCTGGCCAGTGTGGCGGCGCTGGCCGCGCTGGACGGCATAGCGACCCGACTCGTCGTCTCCGTAGGCTTCGGCGTGGACGCCTACCACGGCGTCAACCACACGCAGGTACTGGAGAATATCGCCGCTCTGGAGCGCGACGGCGCGTACCTCGGCGCGTTCTCGATACCGCGCGCCACCCGTGAGGGCGCTCTCTACCTTGACGCGGTGACACACGCCCACGACCACACCCCGGAGCACCCCAGCATCGTGAACGGTTCCATCGCGGCGGCCGTGCGCGGCTCGTTCGGCGACGTCCAGTTCACGGAACGCACCCGGGGCAGCGAGTTGTTCGTGAACCCGCTGATGTCCCTGTACTTCGCCTTCGACCTTCCCGGCCTGGCAGCCCGCTGCCTCTACCTGGATCGGATCGAGGACACCCACCTGATGCGCCAAGTCCACTCGCGCATCGCCGAGTTCCGCGAATCCATGGTCACCCGTCCGCCCCGTCGCTTCCCGCACTAGTGACCAGGCCGACCGCGTACTGCCCAGTGACGTCGGTGCATCCGTTCATGAACGACGCCGGCGTCCTCACCACGGATCACCGGCTCTCGCCAGCCGCAGGGTTCGTCCTCACCTTCACGTGGCCCCCTGCCGTGCGGCGCAACGGCAGGGGGAGGACGCCGTGTTGGTGAAAATCGGGCAGCCGCCGTGACCGCGTGTGGAGGCGCTACTGCCGGTGCCGGGGCGTGGTCTGTCGTGGGGGCAGAGTCAAGGTGATCTGCCGGACGAGTTGCTGGAGGCATGCCAGGCAGGCGAGTGCGGGGAGGGCGGCTCCCGCGACACCGACGAAGGTCCTGTCGGACTGTGCTACGCACAGCATCATCGCAACGAGGGAAAACAGCAGGACGATGAACCATGAGTGCACTGCCCGGCGCCGGTGCAGGGCAGTTCTCAAGATCGACAGAGAGGCCACGATCCAGGGGCCGTACACGAGAAGAGGCCACCAGGGGACCATCCCGCTCCTCGTGCTGATCGGGATGGTCTGCAGCGGTGCGTAGGCCACCACGCCGCAGAAGACGCTGACCATCGCCACGATGACGGCAACGAAGGCGACGATCACGAAGCTGCCGGTCTGCAGCCACCTGCGCCGCAGTTTTTGCACGCGCCTCTTCCGGTGCCCGACAGATGTGTGCCGGATGCGCGGCAACTGTGTGGTGGCCTGAGCCATGTTCTCCAACGGGTCGGCGAAGTCGGCAGCGGAGGGCGACGTGCTGCGCTGCGGCGGCACCATGGCCGCCGGCTCCGCCGGAACAGCCTCCTGCAGGAGATAGGCAAGTTCTTCCACCGGGTCCCAGCCCGCCGGGCCCGGGGGCACCAGGACAGACTCCGCGTACGGGACGTCAACATCACCGGAGTTGCCGTGCCAGTCGCTACCCGGCCCATAGGCATATGAGTCGGAATACCATCCATGCGGCACACGGGAGAAGTTCGCATAGTCATCATTCACAGAAGGCCACCCCCGTCACACGCGGTCCGTGTGGCGGCCAACGATTCCCTGCCGGCTCCACCGGTGGTCGAATTCCCTCTGAGCCGCCTCGAGCAGTGCGAGAAACTCGCGGAGTAGTGACTCGGTGGCCTGAGCGTCGTCCCCATGTGTGGTGCCACGCGCCTCACACCCCAAGGGTGCAAGACCCAGTGGGTCCTGGAGGTTTCCTGTGCTCACATCCTGGTCAGCAGGTCGGTCATATTTTCTGAGGCTCTTGTGTGGCAAGTCGTGGAACGTTGCTTCAGCCATATGCCGCTAACGCTGCCACCTCCCTCGGCGATGTGCGGCAAATGAGTGGCCATGAATAAAGGAATGGTCATGAGGGGCGTATCTAAATCAATGAAATCCCTATCTCACTGCGCACGTTATGAGTCGAGCAGTTTGTCGTCTCAAATCCCTCGGCCCCAGGCGGCAGGGCAGGGATCCTCACCCGGCGCAGGCAACGGTGGGAGCATCCGGGGTGTCGACCCCACGCGACCGCCGCCATGCACGCGGTCCGAACGGCTGCCCTCTCCGCGACCTCACCCCTGTGTGGCGCACCTGCGGCAGTCCCATGCGGCGGTCACCTGTCTGGAGTCGGACATGTGCATCCGGGTGAACTCGGGCAGCGGAAACGTCCCTTCTGAGGGGTGCCTCGCGGTCGGCCTCCATGCTGGTGGGCCGACGATGAAAGGTGCTCCCATGCGGAGTCGTGCTGTGATCGCCACTGTTGTGTCAGCGGCCGCCGTAGCGGCGGCGGCGGTTGTCGCCGTGGCCGCAGGCGCCGAGTTTCCCGTTGCCGGGACGGTCTCCTGGTGTCTGTCTCCAGCTGCCGCGCAGCACCTGGAGGTGGACGGTGTCGTGGTATCGGCCGGGGCCCCGGCCGTACTCGACTCCTCTGGGCCGACGCCGTGCGTGCAGTGGCCGATGAAGGGCCACATCAGCCTCGATGCGTCGTCGGGGTCGTGGGCGTCGGATGGGAGTGTCTCCTTCACCAGGGCAGCGGACGGACGCGGTCTGCGTCTCAGCCAGGCCCACGGTGATCTGGCGCAGCGGACGATGGCTGTGGAGGCAGCGGTCGCGGACGATGCGGCACAGACTGTCGATCTCTCCACGTACTCGATCGACATGCGGGACATCACGGTGACCATGCCGTCTCTCAGCTCCCCTGGTTCTGTCGAGGCGAAGCCTGTTGCCACCGTGCTCACCGCGGCGGGTGCGGCTGTGTTCACCAGGGCGTTCGGTGCACCGCCGGTGCCTGCCGGGGAAAGCCCGGCCACCGTCGCGGGTCGTGTCGACGTTGTTCCGGCCGTGGGCTGACCGCGTGTTACGAGGCGTCGGATCGAGGCTGGCGGTTGCGTGTGCCGGCTGACGCGCGAGGCCACCGGGGGAGGGGTCCGGTGCTGGCATGGGCTCGTGATCTGGGCCTGGTCGTCGACGGCGGCGAGGAAGAACGCCTGGCCGCCATGCGGCTGGAGGAGTTCGCGTCTTTGATCGTGCCGGAAGCTGACGCGGCGGAGCGGGACCTGACCGCGCAGTGGGCTGCGTTCATCTGCCTGGTCGATGATCGATTGGACCGGAGCGGGCTCGGCTCCCGGCCCGGTGAGGTGCGTGCGCTGTTCGAGCGGCTGCTGGGAGTACTCACCGCGGGCGACAGTGCTGACGTGCGCAGTGGGCCCGCGGCGGCCCTGGACGACTTGTGGCAGCGTACGGCTTCGCGTATGCCCCCGCAGTGGCAGGAGCGGTTCGTCGCCGACTACCGCGACTTCGCCGCGGCCACCTGCGAAGAGGCCGCAGGCCGCAACCACCGGACACGGCCGGCGCTTGGCGACTACCTCGCGCTGCGCCGCCGCACCATTACGGCATTGCCGATGGCCGACGTCGTGGAGTGCACCGCCGACGCTCCCTGGCTGGACCTGCCTGGCGCGGACACCAGGCTGACGACGCTGCGTACGGCCGCAGCCGATGTGGCGGGCTGGACCAACGACCTCGCGTCGGCCGGGGACGACCTGCGGGCGCGGCAGGAGAACCTGGTCACCGTATGGGCTCGTGAGTACGGCTGCTCCATGTCCGCCGCGCGTGCGCGTGTGGTGCGGATGCGGGACGAGCGGCTACGGGACTTTCACCTGCTGGCGGCCGCGCTGACCGCGAGTGAAGCGGTGCCTGCCCCCGACCGGGTCGCGGTGCGGCGCTATGTGAACGGGCTGCAGTCCTTCCTGTCCGCGACGCTGCTCTGGCTCGGCGTCACCGGGCGGTTCGAGGAGCGATGGATGCCGGACCGCCGCGGCGCGCCCACCCCACTGGACTGACCCTCCGCCCGTCCGTCCCGAAGGACCGAAACGCTGATGAGACCGCTCGCTCACGAGCAGCTGCCCACCAGGTGGCCGGAGTCACTTGTGCCCGCCGGGCTTCAGGCCGGACAGAACCGGCTTCTGGCATGCCTGTCGAACCGGGTCGGACCCGACGGCGCGGTTCGCGACGCCTGCCGCAGCCGGGTCCTCGAATCCGCCCTCACCCTGGCGCTCGTGGTACGGCACGGGAAGCGTCATGAAGCCGCTCGCTTCCGCATCACGCGCTACCTGGAGCGCCACCGGCACGGCGGCGACCCGCTGGAGGCGGCCCTGGCCGACACCGCTCTGCGACCGGACGACGCACCGGTGACGCACGAGGTCCGAGCGGGGATCGCAGCCCAGGTGCCGGAGTTCGCCGGGGCCCGCAAACAGGCCCTGCTCGACGCTGTGTTCCTCATCCTCGGCGCGGACCCCGCCTCAGCCCCCGCCCTGGACCGCCGGGGCCCGGATGCCTTCGCCATGCAAGCGCTGCACCCCTGGGCCGCCGTGCAGGTCACCGCAGTCAAGGCCGTCCTCGGCCGGGCCGCCGGCAAGGCTCCGCCGAGCGCCGATGATCTCGCCCTGCTGGCATCAACCCAGCGGCGCGGCACCGTGTGGGAGGGGAACCTTCTCATCCATCTCCTGGTCCTGCACGCCCTGGCAGATGTGCCGGGCATGCGGACCACGGTCGACGAGGGTCTGGCCACCGCCCTCACACACCAGCGTGACGACGGCGGCATGCCGTTCGTCACCGACACCGACACCTGGTCCACGGTCACCGCAGGACTCGCGCTCCACACCGCCGGCGCACCGCACCATGTCCTGCACCGCATCGGCCGGCACCTCGCGCATGTTCAGCACGAAGACGGCAGCTGGTCGTACACCGACCGCGCGCAGCTGCCCGACACGGACTGCACCGCCGTCGCCCTCGAATTCCTGCACCAACTCGACCCCTACGCCTACCGCGATGCGATCCGGCGTGGCCTGGATGCCCTGCTCGCCGTGCGCGGCGCCGACGGAGGGTTCCCCACCTACGGCGCGGGCACTCCCTCCGAGGCGTGCATGACCGCCGCGGCCGTCAACGCGCTCAGCACACAAGGCGGCCTGTACCGCGGCATCATCCAGTCGGCCCTGCACTTCCTGGCAGACAGCCAGCACGCGGACGGTACCTTCCCACCCGGCTGGAGCAGGAGCCGCCTGCACACCCTCTTCCGGGCGTACCTCGCCGCCAACCACTGGTCCCGGACGCCTCCTCCTTTCCTCCGCGCCATGAACGAGCGGATCCTCTCCCTGGTACTCGCCGCCCAGCGGGCTGACGGAGGCTTCGGCCAGCAGGAGGGGAGCAGGAGCGACGCGATCAGCACCTCCTACGGCCTGATCATCCTCACCGGCCAGGGCGACCTCACCCCGGTAGCCCGCGCCACCCGCTACCTGCTCACTCAGTCGTGCCACAACGGCGGCGCCGGCATCTCGTCGCCACCCGACATGCTGGGCCCTCGCCCCTTCCCCTATCACGTGCCGGTACTCGCCGACGCCTCCGCCCTGCTCGCGCTGGGCCACCTCAGCCGCCGCATCCGGCCTTCTCGACCTGCTGTGCCGCAGCCGACGGCACAGCAGCTCCACACCCGTCGGCACCCGTCCAGCCCAGCATCCGACGCTGTCGGCCACTCCGCGGAGAACGCCACATGAGCCCTTGTCAGGCCCCTACCGCCATGGATCTGACCATGCACCACATGGCTCAGACCCAGCCTTCCATTTCCCAGACCATCGGAGTGCTCCTCCACCTCGAAGGCACCCCACCCACGGTCGACGAATTCCGCAGTCACATCGCCCGCCACCTGCACGTCGAGCCTCGACTCACCCACTATCTCCACGGCCCCGGGCTCAAAGCACGCTGGCGCCACGACCCCGCCCCCGACCTGCACAGACGCGTCTGTGAACGCCGCATCCCGACCGGCGACGCCCACCTTGACGCAGCCCTGCACGACCTCATCTCACATCCGCTGCCCGACCAGGGGCCCCTCTGGGACGCATGGCTGCTGAGCGGCTACGCCCCAGACCACTACGCGATCTGCTGGCGAGCCCATCACAGCACCCAGGACGGCATGGGCCTCATCGGCACCCTGCACACGCTGTTCGGCGCTGCGACGCCACCCGCCGTCCGAGCCGTCGCCCGGCCGACTCCCCGGACCTACCTGCGCACGGTACGCGGCACGCTCGCCGCCTGCGCCGCCAACAACATCTGGAACGATCACGCGCGACCGCTCGACGGCACTCGCGTGGTCAACTGGGCGCACCTGCCCACGCAGCGGCTGCGCGGCCCGGCGACCCAGCGCCGCGGCGACACCAACGACGCCTTCCTGGCCGTCCTGAGCGGAGCCCTGCGCACCTGGTCTGCCGGCAACTGGCCTCAAGGCGTCGGCAGGCCCCTGCCCGCCCTCACCATGGTCAACCTGCGCCGAGCCGAGGAGAACCGACGGCCTGGGAACCTGATCACGTTCGCCCCCGTCCCGCTTCCGTGCGACGACCCAGCAGCCGATGGCCGTCTCGACCGGGTCATCGAGGCCACCCGCGGTACCAAGGATCCCGCCCAGCTCAGGGCCATGCGCACACTGATGGACCTCGCCCCCAATCAGACTTTTCACCGCGCGGCCGACCTCCTCACCACACCCGACCGGGCAGCGATCACCACCTCATACGTCGCGATCCACCGGCCGCTGCGCTACGGCCGCCACCCCGTCACCCACGTCCAGCCGTTCAGCTGGCTCCCCCGCAACCAGCCGGCGTCCGTCGTCGCCTGCAGCTACAACGACACGACGAGCGTCTGCTTCGTCACCGACGCAGCTCTTCCCGGACTCCACCGGCTTGCCGAGCTGTTCAGCGAGGCCGCGGAGGAACTCTCCCCGACCACGTGCGGCGGACAGCCGAAACCGCAGGGTCAGCGCAGCGGGCCTGAAGCGCGGCGAACCCCGCCCGCAGAGGTCAGCGAGGACACCTCAGCCGTCGTCGACTTCGCGTTCATCAAAGAGCTGCTGGTGCACCACGCAGCCCTGCCCGCGGAGCCGATCGCTCAGGACGCGACCCAGACGCAGGCCGGCATCGACTCCATGGCCGTCACGGTGCTGTCCATGGCCCTGGAAGACCAGTTGGGGCTCGTCATCACCGAACACGACCTCGCCCAGGCCCCCACGGTCGCAGACCTGGTCGACCTGGTGGCCCGGCGTGCCGCTCCCCAGCCCGGCTGACGACCACGTTCATCCTGCCGCCGGCAGCAATCACCGCACTCGGCAGCCCACCAAAGCCAGTTCAGCCACCACAAACGGGTGACTCAGCCGAAACGACCGCTTGCACCCCCCGCCGCCTGTCTACCGTGAGCCGCGTGAGTTCACCTGACGCCCTGCCCCCACCGCCCCTGCGGGCGGCCCGACTGATCGGCCTGGGCAGCTGGCTGCCACCACGCCAGGTCACCAACTCGGAGCTGTGCTCACGCCTGGACACGTCCGCAGAGTGGATCCACACGCGCATCGGCATCACCACACGACACATCGCCGACCCTGCCACGGCGACCAGCGACATGGCGGTGGAAGCAGGTCTGCGCGCTATGAAATCAGCCGGAGTGGACCACGTCGACGCTCTGGTCCTGGCCACCACCACACCCGACCACCCTGTACCCGGCACCGCGCCGGCGGTGGCCCACAGACTCGGCCTGCACCACGTACCCGCATTCGACATCGCCGCCGGCTGCTCTGGATTCGTCTACGCGACGTCCGTGGCAGCGGCACTGATTCAGGCAGGCACCGCCCATACCGTCCTGGTCGTGGGAGCGGAGACCATGTCGGCCGTCATCGACCCCGCCGACCGCTCCACGGCGCCGATCTTCGGCGACGGAGCGGGCGCGGCCGTGCTGGAGGCCGGGCGGGCAGGCGAAGCCGGGACCCTCGGGCCGGTCGCCTGGGGCAGCGACGGCGAGCACGCCGGCGCCATCTGCGTCCCCGCAGGAGGCTCCCGCCGCTTCCCGTGCGCCCCGCCGGGCGACGAAGCGGGCCGGTACGTACACATGCAGGGCAACGTCGTGCTCCGCCAGGCGGTACGCCGCATGACCCAGGTAGCCCGGGACGCGGCCGCCGCGGCTGGATTGACCGTGCGGGACATCGACCGTCTGATCGTCCACCAGGCGAACGCGCGCATCAGCGCTGCGGTTGCCGAGGCTCTGGACATTCCGCCCGAGGCGGTGCCGTCCAACATCGCGCGCGTCGGCAACACCTCCGCAGCCTCCATCCCCCTGCTGCTGACCCATGCCACCACGAAGGGACAACTCACCGCCGGCCAACGAGTCCTCGTGGCCGCCTTCGGCGCCGGATTCACCTGGGCGGCCACCACCCTCGTGTGGCCCGCCGGTTTGCACGCCCTCACCTGACCCACGCCGCCAGACACCCGCTGGGAGCCGCCGGGCGGCTTGAGCATGCTGTGGGTCACCTGGACAGAACGGCCGCTCCGGGGAACTCCGCCATCAGCAGCGCGTTCTCGCCGCCCTGCCCGCCCTGCCCGCCCTGCCCGCCCTGCCCGCCCGTGAACGAACCGAGCCATGTGCTCCAACGGTGTCATGGCGCTCAGGTTCCGAACGGGCGTCGCGGTGGTTCAAGTGCGTGCCGTGCCGGTCTTCGTAAGCTGCGACGGCAGGGAGAACACCCGGGCTGTTCCTGAAACGGCTACACACCAAAGACGAGAAACTCGTGAAACAAGAGAATTCCGGCCGCGTGGCCGTCATCTCAGGTACCGGCGCCGACATCCGGACACGCCGTGCTCCACTGGAGCCCACGCGCCGCTGATCAGCCGGTTCCACGCCTTCCGCGCGCCGAGCCCGGACGCGGCTGGGCGCCCCGCAGGGCTGACGCGAAGACAACCATCCAATTTCTTTGGACCCCTTTAGTGCGTAAGCACAATCAGCTCCTTGATCGTCGAGGAGCTGACTTTCTGAAATCCGGCGGTCGGACAAGGCTGCCGTGGAAAGCGGAGACATGATGGGCAAGAGTCCTTACAACTATGTCGTGGTGGGAGCGGGGACCGCGGGATGCGTGATTGCCTCCCGGCTTTCGGAACGCCCCGGTGTGCGGGTGTTGCTGCTGGAGGCGGGAGCCCGGGACGCAACCGAGACGATGGCATCGCCCTGGGGCTTCCTGGGGTTCGACCCGTCATCCCTCTGGCTGGGCGCCTCGACCGTGCAGGCCGGTACAGGCAGGGCCGCTGACGTGCTGCGCGGCAAGGCACTCGGCGGATCGTCGAGCATCAACGGCCTCTACCACCTGCGCGGACACCGCTCCGGTTACGACGAATGGCCCGGCCTCGGAGCGCCAGGCTGGGGTTTCGACGATCTGCTGCCCTATTTCCGCCGCAGCGAGAGCACCCGCGACCGTGATGCCTCCGTGCGGGGCACGGACGGGCCGGTCGTGGTCGCCCCGGTCCCGGAACCCCATCCCCTGGCCACGGCGGGCATCGACGCCGCGGTGGAGGCTGGGTTCGCACGCGCCGATGACATCGGCAGCGGGCTGGAGACCGGGTTCGGGTGGAGTGACATGAATCTGCCCGGCGGCGCCCGCCAGAGCGCGGCCGACGCCTACATTCGTCCGTTCCTCGACCGGCCGAACCTGGACGTCGTCACGGACGCGACCGTGCGACGGCTGCGCACCACCGCGGGCCGCTGCACCGGCGTCGACTACACCACCGGCGGGGAGGACCTGTCCGTCGACAGCGCCGAGGTGGTACTGACCGCGGGAGCCATCGGTTCCGCACACCTCCTGATGCTGTCGGGGATCGGCCCGGCGCAACACCTTGAGGAACACGGCATCGACGTCGTCGCCGACCTGCCGGGAGTGGGCTCCCATCTGCAGGACCATCCGATGGCGGGCGTGGTGTACGAGGCCATCCAGCCCGTCCCGTTCGTTCCCGCCAACCCGCCGGCCGAAATGATGGGCCTGCTGTACAGCGACCCCGCGGCGGCCCGGCCGGACCTTCAGGTCTACATCGTCGCCGCCCCGCTCCCGTCGGCATGGGGCCAGCCGCCGGCCAACGGCTACTCCATCGCCTTCGCCGCGATGGCTCCGCACAGCAGCGGCACCGTGCGCCTGGCGGACGCCGATCCCGGCAGCGCTCCCGTCGTCGACCCCGGCTACCTGAGCGACGACCGTGACATGGAGATCATGCGCAGGGGCCTGGCCCTGGCACGCCGCATCGGGGAGGCCGACGCGTTCGCCGACTGGCGCAAGCAGGAAGCGGTGCCGGGCTCCGGGACGAGCGGCGAGTCCGTGGACGAGTTCATCCGCAAGGCCACCGGTCCCTACTTCCACTTCACCGGCACCTGCCGCATGGGAACCGACGCCGATGCCGTCGTCGACCCTGCGAACCTTCGCGTGCACGGAGTAGCCGGACTGCGGGTCGCCGATGCCTCGGTGATGCCGTCCATCCCCTCGGCCAACACCAACGCGACCGTCTACGCCATCGCCGAACGGGCCGCCGAACTGATCGACTGAGCCTTCGTCAGCGCCCACGGCGCTTCCACAGCGCGCTCATCCCCGACGCCCGGACCGGGGGGGGGGGGGGGGGGGGGGGGGGGGGGGGGGGGGAGGGGGTGGGGGGGGTGGGACGAACGCGGCGGGCAAGAGAATAGGGGGGGCAA